>NZ_JBEOPI010000017.1:0-94783 GCF_040309905.1 Shewanella sp. CAL98-MNA-CIBAN-0140 | reverse complement strand
TTTCATAGCAAATCTCACTTCTAGTCTTGATTTATACTATAAGAATAGGCCAAAACTGACTCAGATGCATAGGCATGTTCATTAATGATGTACTCGGTTTATTGGACGTTGAAATTGATCAGTGTGAATTTGATTGTGAAATGGTCAAAGGGCCACAGGTGATATGGGATATGCGTAAGATAAAAACCCGTCCCCGTGTCGCTTGGATTGTAAGCGCCCCATTAACAGAACTCCATGCTCAGGCAGACGAAAAACGTCAACTGTGGCAGCAAATATCCCAGTATTTAGATAAAACTCAACCATTGAGCAAAGGCGAGCCCAATGAACAACATTGATGCTGAGGTAATTGTGCCTCTTAGGGTTGAGCATGCTGTTGTAATGGCGAAGATTGAAAAGCTAGCGCATACACATCCTTGGTCTGAAATGAGCTTAAAAGAGTGTTTTGGGCCTTTATATCGAGTAGTGGGCATTAAGCGCCAAGATGATTTGTGTGGTTTTGCGATAGTACAGCAGATTATTGATGAGGCGACCTTACTTGATATTTGTGTGGCACCTGAAAAACAAGGTTCAGGTTTGGGGGCGGCATTAATGCAGCAGCTCATTGATGATGCAAAAAATGCCGGCGCCGTGGTGTTGATGTTGGAAGTACGCCAGTCAAATAAGGCAGCAAAATACTTATATGATAAAGTTGGTTTTATTGAGGCTGGACGGCGTAAAAATTATTACCCTACCCATGATGGCTATGAAGACGCAATTTTAATGGATTTATCATTGGATTGATTTTTGAGTAAAGCATCAGGCTTGTTTCGAACTCATTGAAAAAAAACAGCGCTAATTTAGCGCTGTTTTTTTATTCAAGGAAAAGGTTACTTCACTTCTTTACCCTGTGCTTGTAAATCAGCATGGTAGCTTGAACGAACCAATGGGCCGCAGGCTGCATGGGTAAAACCAAGCTCATCGGCTAGTATTTTCAATTGATCAAATTCCGCTGGTGGAACATAACGTTCAACGGGCAGGTGGAATTTAGACGGTTGTAAATATTGACCAAGGGTCAACATTTCAACGTTATGGGCACGTAAATCACGTAATACTTGGGCAATCTCTTCGTTTGTTTCGCCTAGACCCATCATTAAACCAGACTTTGTCGGAATAGTTGGATGACGTTCTTTAAAGCGCTTAAGCAGATCTAATGACCACTGATAGTTAGCGCCTGGACGCGCTTTACGATAATGCGCTGGAGCCGTTTCTAAATTGTGATTAAAGACATCAGGTGGCTCTGTCGCTAAAATATCTAAAGCAGCATCAATACGGCCTCGGAAATCAGGAACCAGAGTTTCAATCTTGATTTCAGGGTTTAACAAACGAATTTCGCGAATACAATCAGCGAAATGTTGCGCGCCACCATCACGTAAATCATCACGATCTACAGAGGTAATCACCACATATTTCAGCTTCATGTCTTGAATGGTTTGCGCTAGCTTTTTAGGCTCGTTAGCATCGGCTTTGAGCGGGCGACCATGGGCTACATCACAAAATGGGCAACGACGGGTACAAATCGCCCCTAAAATCATAAAGGTTGCCGTACCGTGGTTAAAGCATTCTGCTAAGTTAGGGCAAGAGGCTTCTTCACACACTGAGTGTAATCCATTTTTACGTAATGCCGCTTTTATGTCGAGAATGCGTTGATTTGATACGGGTAATTTGACTCTCAACCAATCTGGCTTACGCAGCATAGTTTCGCGCTCTGATGGCACTACTTTTACAGGAATTCGAGCGACTTTTTCGGCATCACGTAATTTGACACCTGGCTGTAATCTTTCAGGCCTATTCATTATTCTGCTAATCCTTGATGATGTAAAAGTTGTTGATAGCCCATAATTTGGCTAAAGGTTTGGATTAATTTATCGCCAGCTTCAAGCACGGTCTGTGGACCCCCCAATGCTTTACATTGCACCATTTCTAAACCGGCATATCCGCAAGGGTTGATGCGCTGGAACGGGGCTAAATCCATGTCGACATTTAATGCTAAGCCATGAAAAGAGCAACCTTTACGAATGCGTAATCCTAAAGAGGCCACTTTTCGTTCTGCTACATAAACACCCGGTGCGTCTGCTTTTGCGTACGCATTGATATCGTAATAAGTCAGCATATCCACAATACTTTGCTCTATATTGTTCACTAACTGACGAACGCCTATTTTATAACGTTTGATATCGATAAGTGGATAAACCACTAGTTGTCCAGGTCCGTGATAAGTGACTTGACCACCTCGGTCTACTTGAATAACCGGAATGTTACCAGGGTTGAGTATATGCTCGCTTTTACCTGCTTGACCCTGGGTAAATACTGGCTGGTGCTCAACAATCCAAAGTTCATCTTGGCTGTCGCTATCACGAGTGTCAGTATAGTCCTGCATGGCATGCCATGTTGATTCATAGTCTTGCATGCCAAGGTGGCGAATGTGCAGTGTTTGCAAGGGTAACATCTCCCCCAGATAAATTGGGTGTATCCATCGAATGAATGGATTAATTGTTGAGTATTATACTCAAGTATATAGGTAATGATGACTTTTTGGCGTTTACAATACTCTTTTTACGCCTTCAATTGCGGCAAGATCCATATACGCTTTTTCAATATGCGCTTTGCTGGTTACCGTAATCCGAATGGTCACTGAATAGTAACTGCCTTTGCTCGATGCTTTAACGCTTGGAACATAATCATCTGGCGCAAGTTGTTGCGCCACGGCAACAACACGATCGGCTAAGGTATCATCTGCTTCACCAATCACTTTGAAAGGGCACGAATTAGGAAATTCCATTACTTGGTCAAACGTTGTATTTAACATTAGCTTACTCGATTCTGTTTTGGTATTACTTATATGGTGATAATTATACCCGATTCAAGCCTGATAGATCTGAAATATTAAAGCCGCTGATCAGGCGGCTTTAATTAGTTGATTCACTAATAGATTCATTAATAAATAATCTACATCAATTTAATTACTCAAACAGACTGGCGAACATTTGCTTAAAGTAATCCATTAATTTGCTAAACCAGCCGCCTTCTTGGACTTCATTCAATGTCACTAGCGGAAACTGAGCAATGTCTTTTCCATCAAGCTGGAAAAACACACGCCCTACGGTTTCGCCTTTTGCCAGCGGGGCCGTTAATGGTTTGGTTAATTCAAAGTTAGCTTGTAGATCTTTTGCCTGACCACGGCTAATGGTAATCGGAGTATTGGTCATGACACCAAGATCAACCGTTTCTCTATCGCCATACCAAATCTTTTGAGTCACAAAGGTATCGCCAGCTTTGTAAGGTGTGATGGTTTCAAAGAAACGGAAACCATAGTTGAGTAGTTTTTTACTCTCAGCCTTACGTGCAGACTCACTCGCGGTACCCATCACGACTGTGATAAGACGCATGCCTTCGCTGGTGCCTGATGATACTAAGTTGTAGCCAGCACCTGATGTATGGCCCGTCTTAATACCATCTACGTTTAAGCTTTTATCCCATAATAAGCCATTACGGTTATATTGCTTAATTCCGTTATAGGTAAATGATTTTTCGGCATAAACACGATATTCATCAGGCACATCACGGATCAGCGCAGCGCCTAAAATAGCCATATCATAAGCTGTTGTTTTGTGATTTTCAGAATCTAAGCCATGAGAGTTTTCAAAGTAACTGTCTTTCATGCCCAATTGCTTGGACCATGAATTCATTAGATCAACGAATGCACCTTCTGTTCCGGCAATATGCTCTGCCATCGCAACACAGGCATCATTCCCCGATTGAATGATAATACCGCGATTCAAGTCGTGTACTTTGACGGTTTTACCCACTTCAATGAACATTTTTGATGAATCAGGGAAATTCTTTGCCCAAGCATTTTTGCTAATGGTGACATCATCATCTAATGAAATATTACCGACACGGATTTCATGACCAATCACATAACTGGTCATCATCTTGGTAAGGCTTGCTGGATTTAAACTTTCGTAGGCATTTTCTTCTGCAATGACTCTGCCAGAATTATAATCCATTAGCACATAAGCTTTGGCTGCAACACTGGGTGCATCAGGTGTCACCATAGGTACGCGATTAGGCGTTGGACGTGCATCTGGTTGTGGCGTTGCTGCGAGTGAAGAAAAACACACAACTGATGCAAAGAGCATAGTTGTTAATTGAGCAGTTTTGGAAGTTATCATGAAGTTAGCACGTCTCTAGTTAGTCGAAGAAAAGACAAAAATCAATTGGTATAATTTTATTGATTATACATTAGTAGGCCATCATTTCGCATTAAGGTTCATTCATCCGATATAAATGAACCTTAATGAGACTCTTATCGCCAGTATTATGGCTTACGGTACGATAAAGCTTTGCGGATAGCCATCAGCTTGCAAACGATCGAGCAACTTATTGGTGAGGTGAATTTGTCGGATCGGACCCAATTGTAATCTGTGAATACCCTTTGTGGAGGATACGCGTGAGGTAACCGCGTATTTGGTTTCTAATTGCTTTGCCAACATATTGATGCGTAATTTATCTTGGGAGGCCACAACTTGAATAAAGTGATTGTCGGCATCGTTTAAATCGCTAATGGCTCGCTCTTCTGGTGAGGGAATGTAAACGGTTTCCAGTGCTACTTTTGTCGTGCCTCTTGCCAGCATACCTAAGTGATAAGCCGCCGCATAAGAAAGATCAATGACTCGACCATGATGAAACGGTCCACGGTCATTTACACGGACGATGATTTGCTTATTGTTTTCTAAATTGGTCACTTTGACATAACTGGGTAAAGGCAAGTTTTTATGTGCTGCTGACATAGTATACATATCATAAGTTTCACCATTTGAGGTTAAATGACCATGAAACTTTGAGCCGTACCATGAGGCATGACCTTGTTCTTTGAATCCCTTTCCACTGTCGAGTACTTGGTAACTTTTGCCTAAAACCGTGTAATCACGATTGCCTTGCCTGCTATAAGGTTCGTATTTAGGCTGGGCATTTTTAACCAAGCTTACGTCTGGTGCGTCATCTGGATAACGGTCATTAGCCATTTGATAGCGGCTTTTTTGTTGTGGAGAGGATTTTTTACCCTCATTTGACGAACAACTTATGAGTAATAAACTGCTTAAAATGATCAATAGAATGAAACGGTAATTAATGGCCATTTTGATTTACCGATAAATAATGAGCGTTAAGTTGTTGGCTAAATTGATATACCGCCATTGCATATAATGGGCTTCTGTTATATCGAGTGATGACATAAAAGTTTTTCAGTCCTAACCAATACTCTACATTCTCTGCTTGGTCTAATTTGACTAATAAGGCTTTTTGAGAAGCATCCAAATCTTGGTTATTGGCTAAGCTCAGTGTTGGGCTAAGAATATCTGATACCTTGTAATGCAGTTTTTCTTTGGTCCATACTTTTGCTTTAGGGGCTGTGCTAGATGTGTGGTTTAACAATAATGCCACGGGTTGGCCTTGTTGCCATCCATGTTGATGAAAATAATTTGCGACACTGCCAATAGCATCGGCTTTACTGGTTAACAAATCACGTCGACCGTCGCCATCAAAGTCGACCGCGTAATGACGGTAGCTTGAAGGAATGAATTGTCCATAGCCCATCGCGCCAGCATATGAACCTTTTAAGGTGTCATTATCGAGTTTTTCTTCTTTAATCAACGACATTAAATTGGCATATTCACTGCGAAAGAACGTGGCGCGTGGTGGGTAATAAAAGCCCAAGGTGTACAACGCGTCTTGCACACGATAATTACCCATGTAGCCACCATAAAAGGTTTCAATACCAATTATGGCGACAACAATTTGGGGGTCGACGTTAAATTTTTCAGCAGCTTGGCTAATCACAGCATGGTTTTCTTGCCAAAAAGCTAAGCCTTTTTCTAGGCGTTTGTCGGTCAAGAAAATAGGATAATACTGGTGCCAAGGCTTGGCTTCCCATGGTTTAGTCATGGCATCAATGATGTTCTGGTCGAAGGTGGAAGTGGATAAAAATTGTTCCACCTCAGCCTTGCTAGCGCCTTTTTTTACCTGCTCTTTTACAAATGCATTTTGTAATGCTTGGGGATCATTTTCAGTTGCAGCATTGAGATTGAACATGACGCTGCTAAGTAATGCTAGGCTGGCGATTTGAACGGTTATTTTTGTCATAGTTGCGGTTAATCCTATCGGTCGACAAATCGTCTGTGGGTGTGAATGCTCATTAGAATACCAAAGCCTGTCATTAAGGTCAGCATCGAGGTTCCCCCATAGCTTATCAGTGGTAAAGGAACACCTACTACGGGTAAAATTCCTGATACCATGCCTATGTTGACAAAAACGTAGACGAAGAATGTTAGGGTGATACTGCCCGCCAATAAGCGGGCAAAGCTGGTCTGTGCTCGTGACGCGATAACAAGGCCCCTGGCAATCACAAATAAATACATTGCCAATAAGAGTAAACTGCCAATGAGTCCAAACTCTTCTCCTATTACCGCAAAGATAAAGTCAGTGTGGCGCTCTGGTAAAAACTCTAATTGTGATTGAGTCCCATCAAGCCAACCTTTACCCCACAATCCACCAGAACCAATGGCAATTTTGGATTGGATAATATGATAACCCGCGCCGAGAGGATCTTGTTCAGGGTTAAATAAGGTTAATACTCGAGTGCGCTGATAATCGTGCATCAAGAAAAACCACATGATAGGTAAAAAGATTAAAATGGCGGTAATAAATCCGCCAACAATCAACCAGCTCATACCGGATAAAAACAACACAAACACCCCAGAGGCCGCCACTAAAATAGACGTCCCTAAATCAGGTTGTTTAGCGATTAAGAGTGTTGGGATCAGCAAAATAATGACACCACCCGCCAGATAGCGCTTTTTCGGCGGTAGCGGAAACTTACTGATGTACCATGCCATGGTGATCGGGAAGGCCAGTTTTATCAGTTCCGATGGCTGAAACTCCATAAACCCAAGATTCAACCAACGTTGTGCGCCTTTATTAATGGTGCCAAACCAGTCGACGCCCAGTAACAACAGTATTCCAGCGATATAAATCGGCAATGCCCAACGTCTGAGTATTTCAGGGTTGATTTGTGCAAAACAAAACATGACCCCCAGTGACAATGTTATACGGACCAGCTGGCGTTCCATCATCGCAGGATCTTCACCGCTGGCTGAATAGATAATAAAGAGACCAACCCCCATTAGTATTAACAGGCCGGTGAGTAATGGCACATCTATGTGTATCTTCTGCCAAAATGATTTTTGATATGGATGATTATTCACGGTTTTGCCGCCCATTCGTCTCGTAAAATATACTCATCGAGCAGTGCTCTTGCGACCGGCCCAGCGTTAGACCCCCCCCAGCCAGCATGTTCAAGTACGACTGCCAAAACAATACGAGGATTTTCATAAGGTGCATAAGCAACAACCAATGCATTGTCGCGCAAGTGTTCGGCGATGGTGTCGGCATTATATTTTTCATCTTCGCCAACACTAAACACCTGTGCGGTACCGGTTTTCATTGCGGCGGTATAGCTCGCATCAGTAAAGCGAGATTTATCGGCAGTTTGGCGCATCGCCTCATTAATAATGTCCCAATTATGCGGATCTTTAAGCTCAATTGGCGGCTGTTCATCAATGGGCGAATCCATTTTAACGGTACTATTTTTAAATGACTTTAATAGATGAGGCGTAAATCGCTTGCCTTTATTTGCCATGATCGTGACGGCATTAGCAAGCTGTAATGGTGTTGTGGTCCAATATCCTTGGCCAATACCGACCGAAATAGTATCACCGTTATACCAAGGTTGATTGTAACGCATTCTTTTCCAGTCTCGAGAGGGCATAACGCCATTTGATTCTTCGAAAATATCAATACCAGTACTTCTGCCAAAGCCAAAACGGTCCATAAAGATAGCCATTCTATCAATGCCAACCTTATAGACGAGCTCATAAAAGAAAACATCACAGGAGTCGACAATGGCATGGTAGGTATCTACCCAGCCATGACCCCATTTTTTCCAATCCCCCCATTTGCGCTCCACACCTGGCATTTGCCAATAGCCAGGGTCCCAAATTCGAGTGCGTTCGTTAATGATTTTCTCTTCTAAACCGAGTAACGCCACATGCGGCTTGATGGTTGATGCTGGGGAATATTGTCCCTGAGTTGAACGATTAATTAATGGACGTGATTTATCATTTAATAGCCCATTATAATCTTTAGAGGTAATGCCATGTACAAATGGGTTAGGGTCATATGATGGACTTGAGAACATGGCTAAAATATCGCCATTCCTAGGGTCTATTGCAACAATGGACCCTTTACGACCGGCTAACAACTCCATGGCTTTTTGCTGTAGTTTGAGGTCTAGTGTGAGATAGATATCTTGCCCCGGTGTCGGGGGGGTGACGTTGAGCGTGCGGATCACCCTGCCACGATTATTAACCTCTTCTTCGAGGTGACCTGGCATGCCGTGAAGTAAACTTTCATAAAATTTTTCAATGCCGATCTTACCAATGTCTTTAGTTGCCGCATAGTTTTTCCATTGGTCGCTTTTTTCAAGCTGCGACTTATTTCGGCTATTAATTTTGCCGACATAACCCAACACATGAGTCATTAACTCATTATAGGGATAGTGACGTTTTAAGCCTGCTTCAACATAAATACCGGGGAATTTAAATTGATTAACACTAAATATGGCTACTTGTTCGTCAGTTAATTTGTTTTTGATGGTTAACGGCTTAAAACGACGATGAAACTTTAGGGTTTCAGTGATGTTTTCGCGCTCATCATCTGAGAGTCCAATCAGGCTATTAAGCTCATCTAAGGTTGCCGTGATATCACTGACTTTTTCGGGAATAAGCTCTAAAGAATAGTAAGGTTGATTTTCCGCTAATAGTACGCCATTACGGTCATAAATTAACCCTCGGCTAGGCGGGGTCGGAACCACACGGATACGGTTATCATTTGAACGAGTTTCATAGTCTTTGTAAGAGACAATTTGAAGCTGATAAAGGTTTGAAAATAGTATACAGAGTAGCAATAACACGCAAATGAAAGTAAATAATGCACGGCGTTTAAATAGCGCAGCCTCTGCGGCGTGATCATGCATGGTAATGCGCTTTTTTGGCGACACTTATGCTATCCCCGTCGTTACCAAATGAAAGAATGGATGATAAAAGATCACTGTATCAGCTGATGAATATGAAACAAAGAGTTGCATGATAATCATTATCGATAAGCTTAGTTATTCATGCGACTGAATTTATTCTCTGTGATAGGGATGATTGTTATTGATGCTCCAAGCTCGGTATAGGCTTTCTGCCACAATAACCCTAACCAAAGGATGAGGTAAGGTTAGGGCAGACAAACACCAGCTTTGGTGGGCCACCTCTTTGCAAGCAGGTGAAAGTCCTTCTGGACCACCAATAAGTAAGCTGACATCTCTACCATCTAATTGCCACTTTGTCATTTGCTCGGCAAGTTCTGGTGTTATCCAGTTTTTACCGGGTAAATCTAAGCTGACAATGTGGTTACCTTTGGCTACTGCCGCTAGCATTAATTCGCCTTCCTTATGTAAAATTCGGGCGATATCGGCATTTTTTCCGCGCTTCCCCGCAGGGATTTCGATGAGTTCCAAAGCCATATCTCTAGGGAAACGGCGTTGGTATTCTTCGAAGCCTCGGGTTACCCAATCGGGCATTTTGTTACCAACGGCAATAAGCTGTAACTTCATTAGGCGCTGTGTTCAGACCAAAGTTTTTCAAGCTCGTAATAATCACGAGTTTGTTCCTGCATCACGTGCAGAATAACTGAGCCCAAATCAACTAATACCCATTCACTGCTGTCACGTCCTTCAACCCCAAGAGGTTGCACGCCAGCGTCTTTGGCTGACACGATAACGTGCTCACCAATAGATCGAACGTGTGTTTTTGACGTACCAGTACAGATAATCATGGTGTCGGTGATGGTTGACCGTTTAGATACATCTAAAACAGTAATATTTTTTGCTTTTAAATCATCGATTTTGTCGATAACGAAATCTTTTAGTTCGGTGCCTTGCACTCGAAGTACCTCATAAGTAAAAATTAACGGAGTATTATACTCAAATTCACTGTTGATGCGCAATTAAGCGCAGCGAAACAAAGATAGAATTAATTTTGTGCTAGCGGATGAGTTAACCGACAGTGGCAGCAGTTGAATCAATAATAGTGCTTATCGTAGTGTTAACGATAGAGTTTATGTTGACGAATATAATCGGTCGTTGTTTGCAGTAATACCGCGCTGATGTCAATATTTTCAGCTAGCCGCTGGCGTATTTCTGTCGAGGAAATATCGACTAACTGGCTGTTGATGCAAAATATTTTTCCATGTGTAGCATGGGAAGGTGAGTCGAGGTAGCTGGCAGCTGCCTGCCTTAATAATAATTGTTTGGTCATTTCGCTCTGAGTGTCCATTGCCCAACCCGGGCGTTGACACAGCGCAATATGGCACAGGGTAAACAATGATTGCCATTGATACCACAGTGGCAATTGAATGAATGAATCCATTCCCATAATGAAAAAGAATTCATCTTTGGGGTGCTGTTGCCTGAGTAATGAGAGCGTTGTGGCACTATAAGACGGTGTATTGCGATTGATTTCGATATCGCATAGTTCAAATTCAGGGTACTGCTGGCAAATTAACTTCACCATTTCAAGCCGATGATGACTACTCACCACGGTGGTATTTTTGAGGGGTGAAATATGATTGGGCATTAACCAAATCTGGTCTAAATTAAGTTGCTGTTTAACATCTAGTGCAGGATTGATATGTCCTAAATGGATGGGGTCGAACGTGCCGCCCAAAATACCGATACGCATTCGCTGTCCTTACCTTTTATCTCAGTCCGTTAATTTAATATGGGCTAAACGATTATGTGCTCGTGGATCGAATAAAATGCATAAATGGCTAAGACCAATCCAATCTTCAAGCCCTTTTTGTTTAAGATTTAATTCTATTGTAGAGGCAAAAGCGAGCATATGTTCGATATGGTCTAAATCCAATCGCGTTATTGCAGCCTGATAGAGCGGTTTTCGCTTATCCCAAATTCGGTGTTGTCCCCACAGTTTACTGAGTTGTTCGCCATTCTGAACCGCCAGTTTTAAGGTGAGCAGTAGGTTAATTTCTTTGAATAAAGCCCACATTAAAATGGGCATAGCGGTGCCTTCAGCCTTCAATTGAGCCAACATGTGTTGGGCATTTTTTTGATGATTACCTAAAATGGCATCACAGAGTTGAAACACACTAAAACGAGATTGGTCTTCGAAATATTCACTCAATTGTTCTGGGGTAATATTTTGCTTAGGGCTGAGCAGTTGCAACAATTGCATCGCTTGCTCGGCTGCCAGTAAATTACCTTCAAATAAGCTAAACAACATGGCTTTTGCATCATGATGAACCGTGAGAGCATAATGAGTAATACGGCTGTCTAACCAGCGTTCAAACTGCTTACCTTCAGGTGTGGTGCAGGGTAAGTATATACCTTTGGCATCGAGTGATTTAAACCATTTGCTGTTGGTTTGTTCTGCACTGGCTTTAGGTCCTTGTACAATCAACAACATATCTGGGTTAGAATGTTGTAAAAGCGTTTTAAATGCCGCTGCGCCTTCGATGCCTGGCTTACCTTGTGGCAGGGTTAACTCAATAATCCGTCGGCTAGCAAATAAACTCATTGCTTGCCATTCTTGGATCAAATCGCCCCAATTAAAGCCGGTTTCTTGGCTTAATTGCACCCGTTCTTCAAAACCTTGTTTTTTAGCGGCGTTAAGAATAAGTTGTTTACTGTTTTCGATTAGCCATGGGTCATCACCAAACAGTAAAAAACACTGGGGTAGCTGTTTGAGATGTTGCTTGAGTTGATCAGGATAAACCCGCATTACTCTGCCCCGATTAACGCCAGAGTTTGGATAATATAATCGGCTGCTTGTACGCGCATCTCTTTAACTAACAACTCCATTTCGCGGCTTTTTGCCAATGCGGTTCGAGGATCGTCTTGATAGTCGCGGCGGATTTCTGTATCAAATTCTTGTGGTTCTTGTTCAGGTAAGGTGACAGAGTAATGCACTAAGTAGATGAGTTCATATTCTGCGACATTCCCGGTGGGATAAAGTGACAATGTGGCGCGTTCGAGTGAGTCATTGATAAGTCGCAACGTAGGCGTTTTTTCTGCTGCATCAACAAGGCTAATACGGTTGATCCGTAATCTGTCACGAACTAAGCGAGTTAACTCACTGTATTCATCGCTGCTGCTTAAATGCAATTCGGCTAATTCTGCAGGTATAGAATAACTGCGTTGGAGTGTAAAGCCGCAACCTGCACTGGTGAGTATTACCAATGTCATTATTGCCAAGCAAATCTTTTTGGCTAGCATAGTGAGGGTAGGCATCCTTGTTTATTGGTATCGGTTACATAAATAACTTACCGCGGTGTCACCCGCGGTAAGTTATGACACTGACAATACTAGGCGTTATGACTTAGCCCTATAGGAGGTTTCTGTCGCCTCATATCAGGGCTGATATTGTCACTAGTTAGCCACAATACTTAATAGTTTACCAGGCACGTAAATTACCTTACGAACCGTTAACCCTTCAGTGTGCTTTTGCACATGTTCATCACTCATGCCTAAGGCTTCAACATTTTCTTTCGATGCATCGGCAGCGACAGTAATTTTTGCACGCACTTTACCGTTAACTTGAACCACAATGAGCTTGCTGTCTTCGACTAATGCTGACTCATCGACTTCTGGCCAACGGCTGTCTTCAATATCACCTTCGTTACCTAACTCATTCCATAACGTAAACGTCATATGCGGAACGATAGGGTAAAGCAAACGCGTTACAGCAGACAATGCTTCAGCAAGCAATGCACGGTCTTGAGCGCTTTCTTGCGATGCTTTGAGTAAATGGTTCATTAGCTCCATTACCGAGGCAACCGCAGTGTTAAACATTTGACGACGCGCAATATCATCACTGACTTTGGCGATGGTCTTATGTAATTCACGGCGCAATGCTTTTTGATTAGCATTTAATTTGCTGACATCTAGTGCTTCAGTTTTACCTGCGGCAACATGATCGCTGGCCAATTTCCAGAAACGTTTGATGAAGCGATGTGCGCCTTCAACGCCAGACTCTTGCCATTCTAGAGTTAATTCTGGTGGCGAGGCAAACATCATGAATAAACGGACTGTGTCAGCACCGTATTTTTCGACCATGACTTGTGGGTCAATGCCGTTATTCTTCGACTTAGACATCTTGCTCATGCCGGTATAAACCAGTTCATGACCTTGATTGTCGACAGCTTTGATAATGCGGCCTTTGTCGTCTTTTTCTACCACAGTCACTTCTAAAGGTGATACCCACACTCGGGCACCTTTTTCGTTGTTGTAGTAGTAAGCATCGGCTAAAACCATGCCTTGAGTCAGTAATTGTTTTGCGGGCTCATCACTGTTGACTAAGCCAGCATCACGTAGCAACTTATGGAAGAAGCGGAAATACAATAAATGCATGCAAGCATGTTCGATACCACCAATATATTGATCTACCGGTAACCAGTAGTTAGCTTTGGCTGGATCTAACATTTCATCGGCATGAGGACTACAGTAACGCGCGTAATACCAAGATGATTCCATAAAGGTATCAAAGGTATCTGTTTCGCGCATTGCAGGCTGACCATTGACTGTGGTTTCTGCCCAAGCTTTATCAGCTTTGATCGGACTTTGAATACCGTCCATCACCACATCTTCAGGCAGAATGACCGGTAGTTGATCTTCTGGCGTAGGGATAACGGTGCCGTCTGCTAAGGTCACCATCGGGATCGGTGCCCCCCAGTAACGTTGACGAGATACACCCCAATCGCGTAAACGGTAGTTGACTTGACGTTTGCCTTTGCCTTCTGCGGTTAATTTAGTATCAATGGCTTCAAAGGCGGCTTTGAAATCTAAACCGTCTAGCTCAGGAAAAGCATCACCTGAGTTAAATACCACCCCTTTTTCAATATAGGCTTCTTTGCTGATGTCCAATTCGCCTTCAACAGGCTTGATCACCGCTTCGATAGCGAGCTGGTATTTAAGCGCAAATTCATAATCGCGTTGATCATGAGCGGGGACCGACATTACTGCGCCCGTGCCATAATTCATTAATACAAAGTTAGCCACCCAAATAGGGACCAATTTACCAGAAATAGGGTGAATAGCCTGAAGACCGGTTGCTACGCCTTTTTTCTCCATCGAAGCCATCGCCGCTTCAGTGGTATCAGCATTTTTGCATTCTTCTATAAATGCGGCTAACTGAGGATTATTCAGCGCCGATTGTTCCGCTAACGGATGACCCGCAGCAATAGCAACGTAGGTCACGCCCATTAAGGTATCTGGACGAGTGGTATAGATATCAAAGGTGGCGTTACTGTCAGCTACGGCAAAGGTCATTTCAATCCCTTCGCTGCGGCCAATCCAGTTACGTTGCATGGCTTTAACCTGTTCAGGCCAGCCATCTAACGTGTCGAGATCGTTAAGCAGTTCTTCAGCGTAATCAGTGATTTTAATAAACCACTGAGGAATTTCTTTCTGAATGACTTCAGTATCACAACGCCAACAACAACCGTCTTGCACTTGTTCATTTGCCAGTACGGTTTCATCATTTGGACACCAGTTTACTGATGAGGTTTTTTTATACACTAAGCCTTTTTCAAACAACTGAGTGAAAAACCATTGCTCCCAACGATAGTACTCCGGGGTACACGTAGCGATTTCACGACTCCAATCATAACCAAAACCTAATAATTTAAGTTGGTTCTTCATATAGTCGATATTTTCGTATGTCCACGGTGCAGGAGAGGTCTTGTTATTGATCGCGGCATTTTCTGCAGGCAGACCAAATGAGTCCCAACCAATCGGTTGCAAAACATTTTTACCTTGCAAACGTTGATATCGTGCTACAACATCGCCTATGGTGTAGTTACGGACGTGGCCCATGTGGAGACGACCTGAAGGATACGGAAACATTGAAAGACAATAGAATTTCTCTTTGCTTTCATCTTCAGTGACTTCAAAGGTTTTATGTTCGTGCCAGTGCTTTTGCACTAAGGCTTCAATTTCTGAGGGATTATATTGTTCTTGCATCAATCTATTTCCGGCCATGCCGCCTATTGTTTGATCTAACGCTCAGCAGCGCGATTTATAACTGCATAGAATAAACCAGAAGTGATCTATTAAAAAGGTGCGTATTAAGGAGTATTAATTATGAGTGGAAAAAGTTCAGCACTATTAGCCTTATATCAGTCACTATTCGAACAGGTGAAAGCCACGTTTGATCAAGATAACTCATTGACAGCTAAGAGTTTGTTTAAGTCGGTAACCCAAGGGAAAGAGTACTTGGCACTTAAATCTCATTCAGATGAAGAAGAGTTAGAATTAGTCGAAGAATTTTTAAAGCGTGACATTGCAGCCTTCTTAAATGAGGAAAATGCCGATAATTTGAGTTTTAGCCCGATGGTCATTGGGATTGAGAATACATTATGGCAGTGGTTAAGCCAGATAACCGATCGTAGTCAAGTGGAATGGCATGAACTATTACAAGATTTTAAACATCGTGGTGTTTATAAGTCTGGAGAAATCATTAACCAAGGTATATTGATCTGTAATAAGTGTGGTCACCAAATGCAAATCGATTTCCCTGGGGTCATCCCCGATTGTCCACAATGTGATTATAATGAGTTTTCACGGGAGCCATTAACGCCATAGTGGGTAACTGAGCTCAACTCTGGATAAAAAGCGGTAATCGGACCGCTTTTGTCCCGAGCTCGAAGTAGCTTAACCTGCAAGATCCACCCTATCGCTAGGTAAACTCGCCTTGTATACACAGTGATACGTAATTTTCATATGCTTGACTGGAAAAAGTTAACTCGAAACAGACTGCTTTTGATTAACTTTTTCCCATACCCTTATCCCAAATGAGGTTCGAGATTAAAATTCGACTCGGTAACGGCAATGGCTACCGCTACTAATACCTACCATCTCATCATATGCCGTTTGAATTTCTATTATGGCGTAATTAATGCCTTGTTGTTTCAATAGGTTTTCAGCTTGTTTGATTGAGTTAAGACTGAGTAAAACGCCAGCTTTGTTGCGGGCGCTTTGAAAACTGCCATTTTCGTCTTTAATACCAAGTAAGTAATGATTGGAGTCGGCATAGCTAATAATCGTCGGGTGTTTAGCTTGTTGGGATATGGCTAACTTGATTTCAGATAATTGCATAATAACCTCCTGTAGTTGTTTATCAGAAGCAGTACGATGCAAACTCAAAGGTAGTTCAATTTTTAAACAAGAAAAGGTCTTTAAAATGACGTTATTTTAGCAATAGCTTAATATAATTTGATATTGAGGTGTTGTGGCACCGTTGGCGGCTCAAGGGTATAAAAAGTAGCCGTTATCATTGTTGACTTGGACATTATCATCTTGGTTATATCCAAGTAACAGCAATTTATTGATATTGAAAGGTAAAATTATTCTCAGCAACAATCCATCGTTCGATGTCAGGGTTATCTACATCACCCGGTCTTAACCGCGTTTCAAGTACCCCCTCGTTGTCGATATCGATATCAATATCGATTAATTCATCGCGGTTTGTTTGCCTTGCACTTGTAAGTGCGTCATGTTGAACGGGCATATAGCAGACAATTGCGGGTTTTAACACTGGCCGTCACGCCAGATTATCTGCCTTGTCGAGCATGGGTACTGAGCCTAATAAATGTAGGCGCGGCGACAATCGCTAACATAACGACAATGATGACCTCACCCCATGCAATTAGGCTAAATCTTGTGAAAGCGTCTTTTTTGAGTTGGATCAATTGCCCGTTATTTACGTAAGTAGTTTCTTACACCCAATAACAGTAATAAGCTGCACAGTATCAGCAAGGGGAATTGACCTATTTTTCTGAACCAAGTTTCACCTTGATAAAGGGCAACGTTGGTCACTAAGACACCCGTTTCAAACTGAGGGATTGCATCGGTAATTCGCCCGTGCGGATCGACCACTGCAGTAATGCCATTATTGGTCGCCCTCAGTAACGGTTTACCCATTTCAATCGCGCGCATTTGGGCGATTTCCATGTGTTGTAATGGCCCATTAGAGGCGCCAAACCAAGCGTCGTTTGATACCGTGAGCAGCATATCGGTTTCGTCGGTAACACTGGCTCTTACTTGCTCTGGAAAGACAATTTCGTAGCAAATTGCAGGCGCAATATGGTAACCCAGCGCAGTTAAATTAGCTTGAGTGTAGCCACCTCGCTGGAATGATGACATAGGTAAATTAAAAAACGGTGCAATAGGGCGCAATAAATCACCTAACGGCACAAACTCACCTATAGGCAATAAATGATGCTTTTTATACTCATTGCTGCCATCAATGACATAATCAGCACTTTGCTGCTGCTTCAGATGATGATTACCTAAAACGATTAATGAGTTATAAAAGTCTTTTTGCTGGTGGCTAATAATGCCGGTAATTATCGCCGTGTTATTGATATTGGCGACTTGATTGGCATTGATTAAAAAGTCTTCCACCATGGCTTCTGGCGCTGGAATAGCGGCTTCTGGCCAAATGATGATATCGACACTCGAGGCGTCATCAAACTGGCTACGGGTTAAATCCATGTATTTAAGCATAGTCGGCCACAATGCATCGGGTTCCCACTTCATGCTTTGGGCAATATTACCCTGCACTAAGGCGACTTTGACTGATTTCCCAGAGGTGGAAATTGGATTTACTTGTGGTGCCACCCATGCAAGCAGTGCCAACGTAGGTAAAATAAGCAGTATCGGTATTATCCGCTTTTGGCTTAATAGCAGCAGTGAGCCAGCAACTAAAGCCACCACAAAACTCAGTCCCAACGCACCAATAAAGCTGGCAAATTCGCTCAGAGGTCCTAATGTTTGGCTATAGCCAGCCCAAATCCAAGGAAAACCCGTGAGTATCCAGCCTCGTAACCATTCGGTGAGGACCCATAATCCAGGGAATAGCCCAAGATAGGTTATGTAAGGGTTTAACGTATGTTTTGATGTGCGGGATAACTTACTGAGCAAGTATCCACAAATGGCGGGATAAATGGCAAGATAAAGTGCCAGTAAAGCCATTAAAGTTATCGACACAACAATAGGCATGCCACCAAAAGTGTCAATACTGACATGGACCCAGCTAATACCAATAGCAAAACAGCCAAAACCGAAACTAAGCCAATAATACAAACTTTGTTTAGCGGTTAAGGTTTGGCTTTGCCATAAGGCAAAACTGAGTGCCAACGGAAATATGGCCCACATTTCATAAGGCGCAAACGATAATGCCGTACTGGCGCCAGCAAAAAATGCCATCACCAGACGGGCAATACTCAAAGGAGAGTATAAGGGTTGAGTTTTTAGCACGATTTAGTCGTTGAGTTCTTCACTAATATTTGGGTCTGGGAGTTTAACACGAAGTTGCACCAAGCGGCGGTTATCAGCATTAATGACTTTGAACTCAATATTGCTGATGACAATGCTTTCATTACGTTCAGGTAAGTGACCAAATGCATGGGACACCATACCTCCCACAGTATCAAACTCTTCATCACTAAACGCGGTGCCACACGCTTCGTTGAAGTCTTCGATTTCAGTGAGCGCTTTCACCATAAACACAGTATTACTGAGCTTTTTAATTTCAGTGTCTTCAACTGAATTGTGGTCGAATTCATCTTCAATTTCGCCGACGATTTCTTCCAGAATATCTTCAATAGTGACTAAGCCTGATACCCCGCCATATTCATCAACAACAATGGCCATGTGATAACGTTGTGAGCGGAATTCTTTGAGTAGCACATCGACTCTTTTACTTTCAGGAACGACCACTGCAGGTCGAATAACCTGGGCAAGAGTGAAAGATTCATCAGATTGTTTAAAACCGTATTTGATCAAATCTTTAGCCAGTAAAATGCCTTCAATATGATCTTTATCTTCATTAACAACAGGGAAGCGAGAGTGGCCTGAATCGATGACAATTTTTAAAAATTCATCGACAGTCGAGTCTATTTGAATGGTAACAATTTGCGCTCTTGGGATCATGATGTCGCGCACACGAAGGTCGGAAACCTCTAATACACCTTTAATCATTTCGCGAGTATCTTCAGTAATAAGGTCACGCATTTCTGCACCTGCAATGACGTCAACTAAATCTTCGCGATTTTGAGGTTCGCCCTGAAATAATTGGTTAATTTTATCGAACCAGCTTCTCTTGTGGGCGTTTGTACTCGGGGGGATATCGTCACTCATAATATTTACCTAAACAGGGATATCTATCAGATATAGCTTGTTTATTTATGCTTCCTTATAGGGATTTGTAAAACCTAAGCCTTCAACAAGTTGGGTCTCTAATGACTCCATCTCATCGGCTTCCTCGTCGATAATATGGTCATAACCCAGCAAATGCAAGCAGCCGTGTATGACCATGTGTGCCCAGTGCGCGTTTAGCGGTTTATTTTGCTCAATTGCTTCTTGTTCCACCACTTGCGCGCAGATAACGAGGTCACCTAATAACGGCAATTCAACTTCAGGCGGCGCTTCAAACGGAAATGACAACACGTTAGTCGGCTTATCTTTACCGCGATAGGTTAAATTGAGTTGCTGACTCTCGGCAACCTCAACGATACGAATGGTGAGTTCCACTTCTGGCATCGTTTGCCCCATCGCGGTGCGTACCCAAGTGTCAAACTCTGCTTGAGTCGGTAACCTTGGGTTATCAACTGCAATTTGCAGGTCGAGATCTAATGATATCCCTTGCTGGCTCATTGAGTATGTCCCTCTTTTTCCAGTTGGACACGTTTCTGCTCACGTTCGCGATAAGCTTGTTCTTTTGCGGCTTTTTCAATTTGTTCTTGTTGCTCAAAAGCTTCATAGGCTTCAACAATACGAGCCACTACCGGATGGCGAACCACATCTTGGGCAATAAAGAAATTAAAGCTAATTTCGGACACTTCACTGAGGACTTCAATGGCGTGTCGCAGACCTGACTTTTGGCTACGAGGCAAATCTATTTGGGTAATATCCCCGGTGATCACCGCGCGAGAATTAAACCCAATACGGGTTAAAAACATTTTCATTTGCTCAACGGTGGTGTTTTGGGCTTCATCTAAAATAATAAAGGCGTCATTGAGTGTACGGCCGCGCATGTACGCCAGTGGTGCGACTTCAATCACCCCGCGTTCAATCAGTTTTTCGACTTTTTCAAACCCCATCATCTCAAACAAGGCATCATAGAGTGGGCGTAAATAAGGGTCGACTTTTTGGCTTAAATCGCCCGGTAAAAAACCCAGCTTTTCACCCGCTTCAACCGCGGGGCGAGTTAATAGAATACGACGTACTTCTTGACGTTCATAGGCATCAACCGCTGCTGCTACAGCAAGGTAAGTTTTACCGGTACCGGCAGGGCCAATCCCAAAACTGATGTCGTGACGGGTAATGTTATGCATGTACACACTTTGATTGGGTGTACGAGGTTTAATCACGCCACGTTTGGTTTTTATATGGATGCTACTGTCGTCATTGTCTTGTTCAGCTTCAAGGTGAATGGCTTCTTGAATGGCGAGATGAACGATTTCAGGTTCTAAATCAGGCGTGCTGCCTTTTACGGTTTGGGTTTCAATGTATAACTGACGCAACAAGTTATTGGCATTGAGCACGTTACGTGGCAGACCAATAATAGTGAATTGATTATTTTTATGGATAATCTCAACACCTAATCGGCGTTCGAGTTGTTTGATGTTGTCATCAACTGGGCCACATAATGAGGCTAAACGGCGAGTGTCTGACGGTTCTAGATACACGTTCATGGTGGTGGCTTTAGTGGTCAAATAAGGCTCCAGATTTTGGTCAAGGGCAAAGAATAAGTGCTTAAACATGCCATATTACAATAATAACAGTTTACGAGTCTCTGTATTGAATTACCATAATATGACTCATTTTAGGCAAAATTAAAGGCGGACAAGCCGCCTTTAGTAATGCTTAAGCAACAAACATCAATTACGGCTTAAAGTGAGCAACACCCAATGCGTCATCTTGCTTGTGTTTAGCCATAATATCAGACGGATGTAAACTGCGACGTAAATCCATCTCATCTTCACCTCGGACAAATTCTCCGCGCAATGAGTTGGTATAAACATCAACAATTTTCACATCAACAAAACTGCCGATATGAGTGTGGGCAGCTTCAAAGTTAACCACACGACTGTTTTCAGTACGACCACGAAGCTCCATTGGATTCTTTACCGAAGGACCTTCGACTAAAATACGTTGAACAGTGCCTAGCATATGACGGCTATAACGCATCGCTTGCTGGGTAATACGTTCTTGTAAAATCGCTAAACGCTGCTTCTTTTCTTCATCGCTGACATTGTCAGGCAAATCTGCTGCAGGTGTTCCTGGACGTGCACTGTAGATAAAGCTAAAGCTGTGGTCAAAGGCGACATCTTCAATCAGTTTCATGGTATCAGCGAAATCTTGTTGAGATTCACCTGGGAAACCAATAATAAAGTCTGAGCTGATTTGAATATCAGGACGCGCTTTACGCAGACGACGAATAATCGACTTATATTCAATGGCCATGTGACCGCGTTTCATTTGGGTCAAAATACGGTCTGAACCCGATTGCACCGGTAAATGCAGGAAGCTCACCAATTCAGGTGTGTCTTCATACACATCGATAATGTCTTGGGTAAACTCAATTGGGTGGCTGGTGGTAAAACGCAGACGGTCTATACCATCAATCGAGGCGACTAAGCGCAACAATTCCGCAAAGGTGCAGATTTCATCATCGTGGGTTATCCCGCGATACGCGTTAACGTTTTGGCCAAGCAAGTTGACTTCACGAACGCCTTGGGCGGCTAATTGAGCCACTTCGAGAATAACGTCATCCAATGGACGGCTGACTTCTTCACCACGGGTATAAGGCACCACGCAGAAAGAGCAGTACTTACTGCAACCTTCCATAATGGATACGAATGCCGTTGGACCATCAGCGCGAGGCTCGGGAAGACGATCGAACTTCTCAATTTCTGGGAAACTGATATCAATCACGGCTTTTTCGCCACGTTGAATTTGTTCGATCATCTCAGGTAAGCGATGCAGAGTTTGCGGACCAAAAATAATGTCTACACATTGGGCGCGATCTTTAATTGCCTTACCTTCTTGTGAGGCAACACAACCACCGACCCCAATAATTAAATTAGGATTTTTATCTTTTAAAGATTTCCAACGCCCTAGCTGATGGAACACCTTCTCCTGTGCTTTCTCACGAATAGAGCAAGTATTTAGCAGCAGTACATCTGCTTCGCTTGCGTCGTCTGTCAAGGTATACCCTTGATAATCGTCTAATAAATCAGCCATCTTTGATGAGTCGTACTCATTCATCTGACAGCCCCAGGTTTTTATATGAAGTTTTTTACTCATCAGTGCTCGCCGGTAAACCAAAGTTAAAAAATAGCGCGACATTTTACCTTTTGTCAGGCTGTCTGGCCAGCACTAGTGCAAGTTTCACTCATTTGAATAAAAACTTTGTAATGGCCATGGAGATAGTAATGACTTATCGTTTGAATTAAACGTGATTGATTGAGGCGAGTAAACACCAAATTCAGCAGCCATTTGACGACTTTGCTGTTGAGCATTGACCGCGTTACTCTGGCTTAAGTCACGATTGAAACTCAGCAACATTTCCGTGGTTTGTTCATATAGGGCATAATCAAACATACTACGGTATATCACAGTAATCGTTTCAATAGGGCTGATATTGGTCGCGGCCATATTGGTTGCAGGTATTACTGGTTGGTTTTTTTGACTATTGGCCGACACGTGGGCGGATAATGCCAGTGTGCAAGTTAGTATTGTAACAACCACACCACAACGAATGTAATGGCGTACAGGTAGGTAGTGTAAAGGTTGATGATGGTGACTGTTCATGATGTCCTCTCTTGGTTAAATAAAGTGGATCCATTAATGAGACAGTCTCAGTATAGAGAATAGTTTGCTGGTTAATTTTTATACATGTAAGCGAATGTAGTGAACCGGCGTTATAGCAACATTTATTCACACTTTTGCTATTCTAGGCATGTCTATACACATGTTGCCGTCTCGTTCATTGCCCTGTTGGGCTTAAAGTCATCTCACGATTATGGATGTAAACACAATGCAAGATGCTTCACTCACTTCAACGAATACCTCGGATAACGCGATTGATTATGATGTTGTCGTTGTTGGTGGCGGAATGGTCGGTGCGGCTGCCGCGATTGGCTTAGGTCAGTTAGGGCTCCGTGTCGCGGTGATTGAGTCTCGCCAACCACAACCTTATGATCCAGAGCAACCTTTGGATGTTCGTATATCGGCTATTAGTGTGGCGTCTGAGCAGTTATTAACACGTTTGGGCGTGATGGATAGCTTATTGACCATGCGCCATGCACCTTATACTGGCTTAGAAACATGGGAACTAGATGGCTGCCTTACTGCATTTAGCGCCGAGCAAGTTGGTCAATCGCACTTAGGCTATTTTTTTGAAAACCGATTGATCCAACTGAGTTTATGGCAACAAATCGAGCAAATGGACAATGTCACCTTGTTGTGTCCGCGAAACGTGACCCAATTCTCTCGCTCAAATGATCGTCATCAAGTGAGTATTCAGCTTGATAATGGCGCTACACTCTCGACAACATTACTGATCGGCGCAGATGGGGCTCATTCGCAAGTGCGCCAATGGGCCGGTATTGGTGTGACAGGTTGGGATTATGCTCAATCGGCGATGTTAATTAATATTAGTACTCAAACGCCCCAGCAATCAGTCACTTGGCAGCAGTTTACTCCTGTCGGGCCAAGAAGCTTATTGCCGCTTCCGGGGAATCATGCTTCATTAGTCTGGTATGACGATGCCAACCGAATTAAACAATTATCTCAACTGAATAATGTGCAACTGGCAGAGCAGATCCGCCAGCATTTTCCGTCGCGATTAGACCCTCATTTTACGGTTGATAATCGTGGCAGCTTTCCGTTAACCCGCCGCCACGCACAGCAGTATTATCAAGATAACCTCGTTATTGTTGGTGACGCGGCCCACACGATTAATCCATTAGCTGGCCAAGGGGTTAATATTGGTTTTAAAGATGTCGATGTGCTGGTGGCCCAAGTCGCTAATGCCATTGGCAGTGGTGAAACATGGTGGGACAGGCGCGTGCTAAAGCGATATCAGCAAGCGCGTTATTACGATAATCAATTAATGATGACCGCAATGGATGCCTTTTATGCGGGGTTTAGTAACGATTTACTGCCGTTAAAATTACTGCGCAATGGCGCATTAAAATTGGCAAACATCGACTCACCGCTAAAGCGTAAAGTATTAAAGTACGCCCTTGGACTTAATTAGATATTCTATCGGCTCAATGTGTGGTTTGTGGCCTCGTTGAAGTAATGGAATAAGCATTACTTGAATAAGACGTGGTGAACGGTAAAGTTTGAGTGGCTCTGAGTGATTACATTATGAGTGAAATTGGTATAAAATGCCGCGTTTTGCATCATGTGTATTTTGATGTACGCCATGAAAGGCATTTAGCGACATTGTTCGCTGATAAACTGACTAGGTTGGGATGAGTAACATTAAACTGATTGTTGGGTTGGCAAACCCCGGTGCTGAATACGCACAAACTCGCCATAATGCTGGTGCATGGTATGTGCAAGAACTGGCTCGTCTATGCAACGTATCATTGGTTGTAGACAGTAAATATTTTGGCGTCACTGCCCGCGTAACATTGCATGGAAGAGATGTGCGTTTACTGATCCCAACAACTTTCATGAATTTAAGCGGTAAGTCGGTTGCTGCCTTAGCTAATTTTTTTCGGATCCTGCCTGAAGAAATCTTGGTTGCCCATGATGAGCTTGACATGGACCCTGGCGTGGCTAAATTTAAATTGGGTGGTGGTCATGGGGGACATAATGGCCTAAAAGACATTATCGCCAGCTTAGGAAACGACAAAAATTTTCATCGCTTGCGCATTGGTATTGGCCATCCTGGTGATAAAAATAAAGTTAGCGGCTACGTACTGGGAAGAGCCCCAGCGTTAGAACAAGAACGGATAATTGCTGCGATCGATGAAGCGGTTCGTTCAACCGAGATTTTATTTAAACAAGACATGGCGAAAGCCATGCACAGATTACATACGTTCAAAGCAGAATAAGCCACGCGAGTTTTGTTTTAACACCCTTTCGACATCATTATCCAATAGGATAACTCTACATATATAAAGGTAAGCATATGGGTTTTAAATGCGGCATTGTTGGTCTGCCAAACGTAGGTAAGTCAACGTTGTTTAATGCGCTAACACAAGCAGGTATTGAAGCGGCAAACTTTCCGTTTTGTACCATTGAGCCAAATACCGGAGTGGTACCTGTACCAGACTCTCGTCTTGATGCGTTAGCAGCCATTGTCAAACCTCAACGCGTGTTACCGACTACTATGGAATTTGTCGATATCGCTGGTTTAGTGGCTGGCGCATCGAAAGGTGAAGGTTTAGGCAATAAATTTTTAGCCAATATTCGTGAAACCGACGCAATTGGTCATGTTGTGCGTTGTTTTGAAGATCCGAATATTGTCCACGTAGCGAACAAAATTGATCCTGCTGGCGATATTGAAGTGATTAACACTGAGCTAGCCCTAGCGGATTTAGACGCATGTGAGCGCGCTATTTTTCGTCAAGCCAAACGTGCTAAAGGCGGCGATGGTGATGCAAAATTTGAAATCAGTGTGCTTGAAAAAATGCGTCCAGTATTAGACGAAGCCAAAATGTTACGTTCATTAGCGTTAACCAAAGAAGAATTAGCCGCAGTAGCGTATCTAAACTTCTTAACCCTAAAACCAACCATGTACATTGCTAACGTTGCTGACGATGGATTTGAAAATAACCCTCATCTTGATGTTGTGCTTGCCATTGCGGCAACCGAAAATGCAATCGTTGTGCCTGTTTGTGCCGCGATTGAGTCAGAACTGGCTGAGATGGAAGCCGATGACCGTGACGAGTTCATGGCTGATTTAGGTTTAGAAGAGTCAGGTTTAGATCGCGTGATCCGTGCTGGTTATGAGTTATTAAATCTGCAAACTTACTTTACTGCCGGTGTAAAAGAAGTGCGTGCATGGACAGTACCTATTGGTGCATCAGCACCACAAGCTGCTGGCGTAATCCACACCGATTTTGAACGTGGCTTTATTCGTGCACAGGTTATGGCGTATGAAGATTTTATTACCTACAAAGGTGAAGCTGGCGCCAAAGATGCGGGTAAATTACGTGTAGAAGGTAAAACGTACATTGTTAAAGATGGCGATGTGATGCATTTCTTATTTAACGTATAAGCGTCATTTACGTTAATTTGAAATTTAAAAGGGGCGTAAAGGTGTTTACGCTAAGTTAATAGGGTTTATTTTGTCGATTCGGCATTCAGTTTGGTGAAGTTATAGCCGAACAAGACGAATTGATGAAAATAGCGAAAAAAACCAGTTGACCTAGATAAGCTGAATAAGCATAATACGCCCCGTTCCTCGCCAAGAGGGATTGCAAGAAATAGTGGCAATATAGCTCAGCTGGTTAGAGCACAGCACTCATAATGCTGGGGTCGCAGGTTCAAGTCCCGCTATTGCTACCATCTATTTCTTACCCATCTACTCAAGATGTTAAACTAGAGTGTTGTGCGGGAATGGTGAAATTGGTAGACACGCCAGATTTAGGTTCTGGTGCCGCAAGGTGTGAGAGTTCAAGTCTCTCTTCCCGCACCATTTATTCGAGACGTTGGCTCAGGCTAATGTTTCAAAAAGCTTAATTGGGATATCGCCAAGCGGTAAGGCACTGGGTTTTGATCTCAGCATTCCAAGGTTCGAATCCTTGTATCCCAGCCATCTTTGGCAATGTAGCTCAGCTGGTTAGAGCACAGCACTCATAATGCTGGGGTCGCAGGTTCAAGTCCCGCCATTGCTACCATATTTATTAGGTAGAGTGAGTATTATTTGCGCTAGCTGGTAAAGCCAAAGTTTACTCTGAAATAAAAAGAGTATACTGTAAGTTAAAATTTGATGCGGGAATGGTGGAATTGGTAGACACGCCAGATTTAGGTTCTGGTGCCGCGAGGTGTGAGAGTTCAAGTCTCTCTTTCCGTACCATCAAATTTTAGTTAAATTAAATGGTTTCTCTGCTTTAAAATAAATAGTTGTTATTGGGGTATCGCCAAGCGGTAAGGCACTGGGTTTTGATCTCAGCATTCCCAGGTTCGAATCCTGGTACCCCAGCCAAATTCTGAAAAGCCCGTCTATTAAGACGGGCTTTTTGTTGGATTTTTTTAGATACCAATCACGTTAACCCCAATTGAAGCCTTCAGAGTTGGGTGCAGATCAATGCAGAATCAAACTTTAGCCTGCTGTGAACTCCCGCAAAATGAGTCGATAATTAATACAGTAGGTAAAATTTATCAAGAGTATTTTCCTATCAACACGATTGATTCTATCCGTTATCTATTTTACTTACTGTTCTTGAACCCTCAAGGGACTTCTATCTTGATGGTGGGTTGGCTGCGCCATTACCCGTGAGAGAAGCGTATCGCCGCGACGCTCGTAAAATTGTGGTTATTCGCACGGTTAATGCCCATTTTCATGCACAATCTGCTTGGGTACATAAGCTCAAATCATGGATTGGTGTGTCAGGGGACTGTCCCAAAACAATTGATTACTTGGTTCCGCATGAACAAGAGCTCGCTTTTATCGCTAACCCACCTGAAGATGTCGAGGTCATTCAAATTTTGCTGATGACAATCTTTAAAGCAAATTGTTAGCCAGTACAGATATCGATT
Source organism: Shewanella sp. CAL98-MNA-CIBAN-0140 (assembly GCF_040309905.1). Classification (NCBI taxonomy): domain Bacteria; kingdom Pseudomonadati; phylum Pseudomonadota; class Gammaproteobacteria; order Alteromonadales; family Shewanellaceae; genus Shewanella; species Shewanella sp. CAL98-MNA-CIBAN-0140. Next base: position 66,840 of record NZ_JBEOPI010000017.1, on the reverse strand, counting down.
TACGTCATGGTTATGGTACTGGCATCGCTGCGGGCAATGCTTTTTACAGACTCAGCAAGCATTTTATGCAACACATTCAGTGCATCAGTTAGATAAACGGCAGTCGTTTGCTTTCAGACAAGAAATGACCGCTTAATGGAACTCATTGTTGGTCTAAGGCCGATATGAGAGAGCTCGTGGACGGTGCATTGATTAAAAGGGCTAAGCCCTAATGACAAGCCAATCAATGCACGTTGAATTGATCGTTTGAACCTTACGGCATGGTTTTACGGGTAATTGCCGGATATCAGTCATTCAATAATGGTTAATGTCTCGTAATGCCGGTTGAGCACCAACCAACAAACAAAAACGCACTCAATTGAGTGCGTTTTTTATGTCAGCGTTAAGCCTAATCGAATAAAGATTAGTGGCGAAACATCGCAGAAATTGACTCTTCGTTACTAACACGACGGATCGCTTCGGCTAATACTGCAGACATGGTCAGCTGAGTCACTTTAGCCACTTTCATCATTTCAGGGCTTAATGGCACAGTGTCTGTGACGATAACTTCATCGATAACAGAATTAGTAATATTTTCAGCCGCATTACCTGAGAATACAGGGTGAGTAGCATAAGCGAACACGCGGTTAGCGCCATGTTCTTTTAATGCTTCTGCAGCCTTACATAAGGTGCCGCCAGTGTCGATCATGTCATCAACAATAATGCAATCACGGCCTTGAACATCACCAATGATGTGCATTACCTGAGCCACGTTTGCCTGTGGGCGACGCTTATCGATAATTGCAAGATCAGTATCATCTAATAGCTTAGCAACTGCACGAGCGCGAACTACACCGCCAATATCAGGAGATACAACAACAGGGTTTTCAAATTTCCTGGCGAGCATGTCTTCAAGTAACACAGGGCTACCGAATACGTTATCAACAGGGACATCAAAGAAACCTTGAATTTGCTCAGCGTGTAAGTCACAAGTCAATACGCGGTCAACACCCACGCTTGACAAGAAATCTGCAACCACTTTCGCTGTAATAGGCACACGTGCACTGCGCACACGGCGGTCTTGACGAGCATATCCGAAGTAAGGAATAACGGCAGTAATACGACCCGCTGATGCACGACGTAATGCGTCAACCATGACAATAAGCTCCATGAGATTATCGTTCGTGGGTGCGCAAGTAGATTGGATAATGAACACATCCGCACCACGTACATTCTCGTTTATTTGAACACTGATTTCACCGTCGCTGAAACGGCCTACAACGGCGTCGCCAAGTTTGCAAAATAAACGGTCGGCAATCTTAGCGGCTAGATTTGGGGTAGCGTTACCAGCAAAGAGCTTGATGTCGGGCACTTTATGAACCTCAGGTGTTTGCTTTACAATTAAAGGCTAGATCAATTTTATGTGTTGTCACTCAAAACTGACCCAGAAGATATTATGTTTTCAGAGTTGCTCAAGCCGTATTTGTAATGGCGACTTATTCATCCCTTTTGCGACAAACCCTCGCATATCAGCCGGTAATTCGGCTAAAGCGTCAAGGGCTTGTTGCGAATGTGTAAATTCCCCGAACACGCATGCGCCTGTTCCGGTCATTCTCGACGGCGCATATTCTACCAGCCAGCTTAAGGCATTGGCAACTTGAGGGTGCCTAGTTGTGACCAGTTTCTGACAGTCATTGGTCCATTTTCGAGTCATTAAGGTGTTTATATCAACTTTCGGGGTGTTGCGGGGCAAATCAGGATCTTGGAAGATATCCTTGGTTGACACATGCACATCCGGCACAATGACTAAGTACCACGACTCTGTTGGTTCTACTGTGATCAACTTTTCTCCTACGCCCTCGGCAAACGCAGATAAACCATTAATAAAAACAGGGACATCCGCACCAAGCGTTAAGCCTATTTCAGCCAGTTTACTGGGTGATAAATTGGTTTTCCATAAGGCATTTAGGGCCACTAATGTGGTTGCAGCATCAGATGAACCGCCCCCTAGACCGCCACCCATAGGTAATAATTTGTCTAACCAGATATGTGCGCCGCCTTCATATTGGGCGTATCTCTGGAGTGATTTTGCGGCTTTAAGAATTAAGTTATCGCTGTCAGCAACAGAATCGCTAATATTTGAATGTAGAACCAAATCAGGTGTGTCGGTAATATGAAAATCAAGATAGTCACAATGGTCAATAAATTGAAACAGAGTTTGTAATTCGTGATAGCCATCGGCTCGCTGGCCAGTAACATGTAAAAATAAATTCAATTTTGCGGGAGCAGGCCAACTTATTGATGCTGATTTGTGTGAGCTCGTGGATGTCATGTTCGTTTCACTACCTTGTTTAATAACCCGCGTAACATTAAGGATTAAACGCTTATTTTGTTCTGGCTGCTACCGCTGTCCATTGATTACTTTGAATCTTAATTTGTACATTTTCACGTTCAATTTTTAACAGCTTAGGCACTAATGCGCCACTTTGATGGTGCCAACTGAGAAAACTGACCGACCAATTTGCTTGGGGATCGTGACTGATTAATTGTTTAATTGTGCCATCAGGATTATAGCTGACAATGTTATCATTATTGCCAATTTGGCCGGTGATCCATAACGGAAGGCTTTCTAGGGGGATTGACCATCCGCTAATCGCTTTCAGTAAATCTTGTGCATTACTGTCACGATATATTTTGCCGTCAACTTCAAGTGTCGCCATCCCCTGATCCGTCTTAAGGGATAATACCGTTGTGCCTAATACAGTTGTTAACCGTAAATCATTGGCTGCCGGTTGATGTAACCAGTATATATTGGTGCTGAATTTGTCTTCAGATGTCTTAACGGCAATTTTACCTTGAAGTTCCCATGCTTTAGCTTGAGCTGCGTTTTTCACCGTTATCGGGATAAAATCGTCAGATGGGGTGACACTACAACCGGCTAATAAAAGCACCGCGGTAATGAAAGCTATATGAAATAAAGAGGCAGATAAACGCAATGGATTGCCTAACAGTGGTTTAAGATTATCTTATGATACTGGGCTTAAGCCATTATGTAAAAATGCTTTTTACAAAATTAATGTGATATTAATGTACTGGTTTACATAATACTTAGGTGAATAAAAAATAAAAATTTAGACATTTATTCGGTTTTGTTAACCCAATTGTGTTTTTAGTTGGTTCAATTCAGTAGAATAGACTAATTAACGTCACCGAAAAGAACTTGATACTGTCAAATGAGCCTAGTAATAATCGGGATAAACCATAAAACCGCCACGGTAGATTTGCGTGAAAAAGTCGCTTTCTCTCCAGACCGCATTCATGACGCAATGAAAAGCTTGGCCAGTCGCACCCGCACGGGTGAGGCCGTTATTGTGTCTACCTGTAACCGAACTGAGCTGTATTGCAATAATGCCAATAAGGAAGACATTATTGAATGGTTAGAGGATTACCATAATTTAGACCATAGTGATTTAATGCCGTGTATCTACGCCTATGAAGAACAAGTTGCCGTCAAGCATTTAATGCGAGTGGCATCGGGTTTAGATTCTCTGGTGTTAGGTGAACCGCAAATTTTGGGACAGGTCAAACAAGCGTTTGTGAAAGCTAAAGAAGCTGGCACCATAGCGTTAACGATTGACCGTTTGTTTCAAAATACCTTTTCTGTGGCTAAAAAAGTGCGCACTGAAACTGAAATCGGTGCCGCAGCCGTCTCTGTTGCTTTTGCGGCAGTCAGCATGGCGAAACATATTTTCTCATCATTGAGCACCACTAAGGTGTTACTCATTGGTGCAGGAGAAACCATTGAGTTAGTTGCCAAGCACCTTAAAGATAACGGTGTCGCTTCTATGGTGGTGGCGAATCGCACTCTCCAACGTGCCCAAGCCATGTGTGAAGAGTTTAATGCAACAGCAATTACCTTAGAACAAATTCCAGACTTTCTCGCTAAAGCCGATATCGTGATATCCTCTACCGCCAGTCCTTTGCCTATTTTAGGTAAAGGCATGGTCGAAAAAGCGCTAAAACAGCGTCGTCATCAACCTATGTTGTTGGTGGATATTGCAGTTCCAAGAGATATTGAAGCCGAAGTCGGTGAGTTAGACGACGCATTCCTTTATACTGTAGACGATCTGCATAGCATAATTGAACAGAACATGGCTTCACGTAAAGAAGCCGCCGAGCAAGCAGAATTAATTACTGAAGATCAATCACACTTGTTCATGGAGTGGATTAAGTCTTTAGAGTCAGTCAACAGTATTCGCGAATATCGCAGCCAGAGCTTGGCGATTAAAGATGAATTAGTTGAGCGTGCCCTGAATAAATTGTCTCAAGGCAGTGATAGTGAACAAGTGATACTAGAGTTAGCTAATAGGCTAACTAATCGTTTGATACACTCACCTACACAAGCGCTCACATCAGCAAGCCGTCAAGGTGATTTGAATACGTTAGGCCAATTAAGAACTGCGCTTGGTTTAGATAAAAACTAAGGTTAGCGAGCTAAATGAAAGAATCCGTTATCCGCAAGCTTGAAGGCTTGCTAGAGCGTAATGAAGAAGTATTGGCGTTACTCAGTGATGCTAGCGTGATAGCCGATCAAGACCGCTTTCGTGCATTATCCAAAGAATATGCTCAACTTGAAGATGTGGTAAAAGAGTTTACTGCATTCCAACAAGCCCAAAAAGATTTCGACTACGCCAAAGAGATGCTTGAAGAAGACGATCCTGAAATGCGCGAAATGGGCCAAGATGAGTATAAACAAACAAAGCAAGCGTTAGAAAAGCTTGAAGATGAATTACAAGTATTACTCTTGCCCACCGATCCAAACGATGACACCAATGCGTTTCTTGAAATTCGCGCGGGTGCAGGTGGTGATGAAGCGGCTATTTTTTCCGGTGATTTGTACCGCATGTATTCACGTTATTGTGAAGCCAACCGCTGGCAAATGGAAATCATGAGCGTTAATGAAGGTGAACATGGCGGCTTCAAAGAAATTATTGTTAAAGTCAGTGGTGACGGTGCTTACGGTAAGCTAAAGTTTGAGTCCGGTGGACACCGTGTTCAACGTGTGCCAGAAACCGAATCTCAAGGTCGTGTGCATACCTCTGCTTGTACTGTAGTGGTATTGCATGAAGTGCCCGAAGCCGAAGCTGTGTTGATTAATGCTGCTGATTTAAAAGTCGATACATTCCGCGCGTCTGGTGCGGGTGGTCAGCATGTTAACAAAACCGATTCTGCTATTCGTATTACTCATATTCCATCTGGCATTATTGTTGAGTGTCAGGATCAACGTTCACAGCATAAAAACCGTGCCCAAGCGATGAGTGTATTGGCCGCGCGTATTCAAGCTGTTGAAGATGAAAAAAGACGCAGCGCTGAAGAAACAACACGTCGTAGTTTAGTGGCCAGTGGTGATCGTTCTCAACGTATTAGAACGTATAATTACCCACAGGGTCGCGTAAGTGATCATCGAATCAACTTAACGCTATATCGCTTGAATGAAGTTATGGAAGGCGATTTAGATGTCTTGCTAGAGCCTATTATGCAAGAACATCAAGCAGATATGCTTGCAGCGTTAGCTGACGATTAAGGAGTGCTCTTGACTCAGTCTTCGTATTCAACAATTGCAGAAGTTCTACAATGGGCTTATTCACAATTAGCCGCAACCTCTGAATCTGCCCATATAGATGCAGAAGCACTGCTATTGCATTGTTTGAATAAAAATCGTAGTTTTTTATATACTTGGCCTGAGCGGCAGCTTACTAGTGATCAATTTAAAGCCTATAGCCAGATGATTGATAAGCGTCAAAAGGGGACGCCGGTTGCGCATATCATTGGTGAGCGAGAGTTTTGGTCATTACCCTTTATTGTTGATGACTCGACCCTTATTCCAAGACCTGATACCGAGATTTTAGTTGAAACAGCACTGAACTTATCAGTGCGTCACAATGCTAAAGTATTGGATTTAGGCACAGGAACAGGGGCTATAGCATTGTCTTTAGCATCGGAGCGACCTAAATGGCGCATTACTGCTATTGATAATGTTCTTGACGCTGTCGAGCTTGCCAAAGCTAATCGCGGCAATCTTAATTTACTCGATGTGGAAATTATCCAGTCAGACTGGTTTTCTGCGGTTGAGCAGCGTGATTTTGATTTGATTGTGTCTAACCCGCCTTATATCGATGAAGCCGATGAGCATCTTCATTTAGGGGATGTTCGCTTTGAGCCACAAAGTGCGCTAACCGCAGGAAATGAAGGTTATGCTGATCTGTTTTACATTGCCGCTCAAGCGCGTGAGCATTTACTTCCCGGGGGTTATTTATTGCTTGAACATGGTTATGAGCAAGCAATCAAAGTGCGTAAAAAGCTCATCGAACTAGGCTATAAAAATGTTGCTACGGTGCGTGACTTTGGCAGTAATGATCGCTGCACGCTAGGGCAATGGGGTGATTAATATTCCTGCAATCAATAGGCGTTTCCCCCTCTAAAGATATAAACAACAAATAAATATCAACAATCGTGATATTGGTACACGGCTGATTGATAGCGTACACTAGCCGCCTTTTACTTTTACCTTCTCAATGAGACTTCATCAATGGAAACATTTTACAGTTTATATCCAGCGGTAAAGCATACTCACATGCTGTTAGTTGCCACAAGTGTGACCTTTTTTATCGTGCGTTTTGTTTTACATTTACGTCAGTCTCCTATTATGGACAAAAAGTTTGTGAAAGTGGCGCCACATGTTGTTGATACTTTTTTACTACTGTCAGGCTTTACCCTTTGCTTTATGATCAAACAGTATCCTTTTGTCGATCCATGGATGACCGAAAAAATAATCTGTGTGGTGGCATACATTGCTTTAGGTGTCATGGCACTAAAATCTAACCGTAATAAGCTGTTTAAGTTTTTTGCTTTTATCGGCGCAATTGGTTGGGTAGTGTTAGCGGCCAAACTGGCTTATTTTAAACAAGTCGTCTTAATGGGTTAATTGGTTTTAATGGCAAAATATCTTCTTAATGATGCAGTTTCGATCCCCGAAACTGCATTTGAACTATCTGAACACCTTGGCTTTTCAACATCCAAATCTGCTATGTGGGCGTGGTATGAAATGGCCGGTTCAGTATTGAGTCACTATGTTGTTGACCAGCAAGCACGGCTTGATGGTCTGTTTAATTGGTTTTACAATGATCTCGGTTTTTGTGTTCGAGACGACTATTTTAGTGTCGAGGCAGCAGATTTAAGTTATTGCGTGTTAAAGCGTCAAGGTAACAGCACCACGCTATCAACATTGTTAATTTTATTGGCCAAGCAACTCGACATAACACTCGAGGCGATTTTATTACCCGGTAATACGGTACTAAAAAGCCAGATAAATGATGTTGTTAGATACCATGACCCACTTACAGGTAAAGAGCTTAGTCGTCATCAGATGCATGCATTAGTGCGTGGTGAGCTGGGTAATGCAGCTAAATTAAAGCCCAGCCATCTAAAAACAGCTACACTAAAACGGCTAATTAGTCGCATGTTACATGAGCTAAAAGCGGGTTGTATTGTCAGTCATAAATATGAACAGGCAATGGAATGCTGTAATTTATTATTACAATGGCACCCTGACGATGTGCACCTTAATCGCGAGCGAGCTTTTATTGCCCAGCAATTAGGTTGTATTAAAGTGGCCATGTCTGATTTACAGCACTTCATTGATTTGAGTCCGCATGATCCGGTGATTGAATTGGTTAAGATTCAATTAAAGGAACTTAGTCAACATACGCAGGTTTATCATTAATCATTTGATAGTACTTGCTGCTTAGGCTGCTTTGGGTTAACTCAAAGCAGTTTTTATTCGCAGTGATGGTGTTGCTCGTTTATGCAGCGCTTATCTGTGAAACCATGCGAATTGAATCACAATTGATTTCGCAATAATAATAATAACTAAAAATATAATGTATTTGTAAGGGAGAACACTGCATGACAACGTCAGCAATGGTGAGCAATGATGCCACCGCACTGGGTATACTCGCCGTTATTCTAGGTTTTGTTTTTTACACTAGTTCATCAACTCATCCTTTTTGGCAAAAATTCTATAAATACATACCTGCATTACTACTGTGCTATTTCTTACCCTCATTATTAAACACATTTGGCGTGATTGATGGTCATACATCACAACTGTATTTTGTTGCGTCACGCTATTTATTGCCAGCCTGTTTGGTTTTATTGATTTTAAGTGTCGATTTAAAAGCCATTCTGAGTTTAGGTCCTAAAGCAGTTATTATGTTTTTAACCGGTACTCTTGGGATTGTCATTGGTGGACCGATTGCATTATTGAGTGTGTCAATGATCGACCCATCACTGCTGGGTGGTAATGGTCCGGATGCCGTTTGGCGCGGCATGACGACCTTAGCGGGTAGCTGGATTGGTGGTGGTGCAAACCAAGCCGCGATGAAAGAGATTTATTCGGTCGGTGGTGAGATATTCTCGGTAATGGTGACGGTAGATGTCATCGTGGCCAATATCTGGATGGCCGTATTGCTCTTTATGGCGTCGAAAGCCAAAGAAATTGATGCCAGAACTGGCGCCGATACTAGCGCAATTGAAGCACTGAAACTGAAAGTCGAAAAGTACCACGCAGAAAACGCACGTATTCCTTCACTTCGCGACATCATGTTGATTGTGGCCGTTGGGTTTGGGGTGACGGGCTTCGCCCATTTTGCGGCCGATTTCTTGGGGCCGTTCTTCGAAGCCAACTATCCATGGACCGAAGATTACAGTTTAACCTCTAAATTTTTCTGGTTAGTGGTGATAGTGACCACCGTTGGTTTAGGCCTTTCATTTAGCCCGGTTCGTCATTTAGAAGCCTCTGGTGCCTCTAAAATTGCCTCGGCATTTTTATACATTTTAGTCGCGACCATTGGTTTACATATGGACGTGTCTAAAATAATGGATACGCCGATTTATTTTCTAGTCGGCATAGTGTGGATGTTAGTTCACGCAGGATTAATGTTATTGGTGGCTAAACTGATTAAAGCACCATTGTTTTATATGGCCGTGGGCAGTCAGGCAAACGTTGGCGGAGCCGCATCCGCCCCAGTGGTAGCGGCGGCATTCCACCCTGCATTAGCACCTGTTGGGGTGCTGTTGGCAGTATTCGGATATGCATTAGGTACTTACATGGCTTGGCTATGTGGTCAGTTATTACAAATTGTCGCAGCGTAATGCGCTAAGAGGATCAAATGGATCAAAAAATTATTCAGTTAACTAATAATGTTGAAGTCGCTAACGATAAGCCGTTCGTTTTATTTGGTGGTATGAACGTACTTGAGTCGCGCGACTTAGCCATGTCGATAGCGGAACATTATGTCGAAGTGACCCAAAAGCTTGGTATTCCCTATGTGTTTAAGGCCTCTTTTGATAAAGCCAATCGTTCATCGGTTAACTCATACCGTGGTCCAGGAATGGAAGAAGGCTTACGTATTTTTGAAGAAATAAAATCAACGTTTAACGTGCCAATTATCACCGATGTACACGAAATCCATCAGTGTGCACCTGTGGCTGAAGTGGTTGATATTATTCAGTTACCTGCATTCTTAGCCCGTCAAACCGATCTTGTGGTGGCGATGGCCAAAACCGGCGCTGTGATTAATGTGAAAAAACCGCAGTTTTTAGCGCCACATGAAATGCGTCATATCATTACTAAGTTTAACGAAGCCGGTAATGACAATATTATTTTATGTGAACGCGGCAGCAGCTTTGGTTACAATAACCTCGTTGTCGATATGCTAGGCATGGACGAAATGAAGCAAACAGGTTACCCGGTGATCTTTGATGCCACCCATGCGCTGCAACGCCCTGGTGGTCGTAGCGATTCTGCGGGCGGACGCCGTGCACAGGCAACTGAACTTGCAAGAAGTGGTATTGCATTAGGCTTAGCGGGCTTATTTATTGAGGCTCATCCAGATCCTGACAATGCAAAATGTGATGGTCCTTGCGCGTTGCCACTGCATTTATTGGAGCAATACCTCACGCAGATGAAAGCAGTTGATGACTTGGTTAAATCATTTGAGTTTATTGATACCAGCAAGTAAACCATCAATGGCATTGAATAACTGAAACACCGGCGAGTTGATTTTTAATCAATTAGACATTTAATCAGTGTCTTTTAATGGTCGTAAACAGTAATCTAATTGCCCTTGTATAAGCCCTGACTTGTTACCAAGTTTCAGGGCTTTTTTATGTAAAGAGCAACAATAAATATGTGGATCATGTTTACCTTTCTCGCCGCGTTTATGCAGGCGTGGCGCAATGCATTTCAAAGTAAACTCAGTAAAGACGTGAGTATTGCTGGGGTCACATTAGCGCGGTTTATTTGGGCGGGCCCAATTGCCGCTGGTTACCTTTTTGCTTTACATCAATATCAACCCACAGCAATGCCAGAATTTAGTGGCAGCTTTTGGGGCTTTGTTATTGGTGCATCAACCATGCAAATACTGGCAACAGGGCTAATGGTTAAGCTATTTAAAATGCAAAACTTCGCCATAGGTGCCGGTCTTGCCAAAAGCGAAGCCTTAGTAGCCGCAATACTGGGTGTATTGTTTTTTGGTACTCAACTTTCGGCGTTGGGTTGGATGGGGGTCATTGTTGGTGGTCTTGCGGTGATGTTGCTTAGCAGCAAACAAGGCTTTAAACATTTGTCGCTTAAAACGGTGTTGTTAGGCCTTGCGTGTGGCAGCGCTTTTGCGCTGACATCATTATGGGTAAGAGAAGCCAGCTTAACCCTACAAGGCCCGTTTACGCATCGCGCTGCGTGGGTATTGTTGTGGGTGATAGGTTTACAAACCATAGTGCTAATAGGTTATTTACTGGCTAAAGATAAATCGACCTTAACCGCGTTGTGGCAACGACCCAAATTAACCTTATCCATTAGTGTCACCAGTTGTATTGGTTCTATCGGCTGGTTTAGCGCTATGTCATTACAGGCGGTACCTTATGTCAAAACATTAGGCCAAGTTGAGGTGTTTTTTACCCTGATTATTACGACATTTTGGCTTAAAGAGAAGGTTAAAATTAATGCTGTGGCTGGGTTATTGTTAATCGCCATTGCCGCGATTTTAGTGATGTGGAGCTAATTACCTCGAGTCGAGATTCGTTATCAAATTGCATTCAAGATTGACTGAGTTGTAAAACCTTGTCGACTAAAGATTGGTTGATGGGTACGTTAAGGTGATCCAACTTAGCTTGCTGGCAAATATAGCCATTAATCTCATTAATTTCAGTTGCCCTGTTGTGGGCAATATCCTGATACATCGATGAAAAGTTTGCTGCTGTTAAATCGATTACCTGATAAACCCGTGCGCTGATGGCAGCCTTATCTAACGTGATGCCATCATATTTAGCCACTTGTACTAGCTCATCGATAATGGCGCGGATCTGTGGTTGATATTCAGCGCTGGCTAATTGGCCATTGGCACAATGGTTGAGTGCCGTGAGAGGGTTTATCACCGCATTAATCGCCAGCTTTTGCCATAACACAGGTAACACAGGCTGATGCCATTCAATAGGTTGATTGTCACAGTGTAGATTAGTTAAGCGCGCCTTTAGCTTGGCCGATATAAGCGCTCCACAATAATACCCGAGTTGTGTCACGCCAAAACCGCTGTGTTTCACCTGCCACTGGCTTAGTTTTAACGCCGCTTGGGATGTCGTGCCTAAGCTTAATCCTTGGCCTTGGTGTTTTGCCAACGCAGCAGCGACAGGTAAGTGCGGGCCTAAACCATTATGCAGTAATACAATATGGCATTGAGGTGACAGTTTCGCTAATAAGGGGATAAGCGCTTGCTCTACTTGATAGGCTTTAACACACACGAACAGTAATTCAATTCGTACTAAGCGGTCATCATCAGTTCCCAATATTGCCGCTAATGATTCATGAGTGTGCTGCGTGTGGTCAATAAAACTTAGCGGCTGTTGACGAGTCAACTTATCTCTACCAATAAACACCACATCGTTTGCTTGAGCTGCTTGAGTATTGACACTCAGTTTGTGATACATCAGCTGTCCAATCGCACCCGCACCCAATACGGCAATAAGCGCAGTATTGTCGGGTGTGGATGACGGTGGCAACCTTGATGTTATTCCCATGGTCTATGCACGATTCGCTTTTAATTTATGGTATTGTGTTACTGAAAAATGCAGTAAGTAAAACAGTGCAATGCCGACAAAATCGGCAATGACATCGGCAGCAGATGCACTGCGGTAAGGTAAGCGAGATTGGATCAATTCAATTAACACAGCATAGGTAGCCAAAGAGGTACACAAAATATACCAACGGGGTTTGAAAGCGTAATGCGCAAGATATGCAAGGGCAAAAAAGCTGCCTAAATGGCCTACTTTATCCATATTAGCAAAAGCCTGCGGGTAATTTGGTTTTGAAAAAACAAGATAGCTAGTCACAATGACAGCGACAACTAACGCAAGTTTAAAAATATTTTTATAAGTGATCACGAGCGTAACATCAGCCTTGTGAAACGAGAATATTGCTAATAATAAGAAACCTGTTTTAAATTGTCACTAATTAACCTCTTTGGAAAGTAATAATTGTGCCATCAGGGCTATGTTTACGCTTGAAAATGATAAATGCTAAACCGTTAAACTCAATCACAATGGGTGTTTTAGCCAGATTATCAATGAAAATAGCTTGTTAATGATTTTTTGTTAATTAATCTGGGTTAGTGCTCAATAACTTCGCTAATGGATCTCAGGTTGTACTCTACTATCCTGATAATGACTCCTAGTGTAAAATAGTCGTATATACATTTGTGATGAACCAAAGAGGAAAGCAACATGCCATCTATGGATATTGTGTCGGAAGTTGACGAAGAAGAATTACGTAATGCGGTAGAAAACTCACGCCGTGAAGTGTCTGGTCGATTTGATTTACGGGGCAAAGAAATTGAAATTGAGTTGAAAGACAATGTCGTTACCTTAAAATCAGAAGACGATTTCATTTGTAAGCAGCTAGTCGATATTCTGCGCATTCAGCTCAGTAAACGTAACGTTGATCCATCTTCAATGGAAGTTGACGACAAAGCGGTTCACAGCGGCAAAACCTTCAGTTTAAAAGTGAGCTTTAAACAAGGTATCGAATCACTGATTGCCAAAAAACTAGTCAAAGCCATCAAAGACAGCAAGCTTAAAGTACAAGCTGCCATCCAAGGCGACTCAGTACGGATCACTGGCAAAAAGCGCGATGACCTGCAAGCCGTCATGCGCTTAGCCAAAGAAGCAGAACTCGGCCAACCCTTTCAGTTCGATAACTTCAGAGACTAATCCTGAAGTGATTAATGCTGCACTGACAAGTACTATAGAGATAACAAAGCCGATACGGGAAACCCTGTCGGCTTTTTTGTTGAATTGATTGAATCAATTTCATTAAGTTTATTTAGGATATTGCCAGCGGCCACTAACGTCGTGGCGTGTCGCCCATACCAGACCAAGAGGACATTAACGGCTATTCCCTCCTTACTTTTTATAACAGAATTGGCCCAGCTGCCCCGCAATATTTCCCCTATTGACTTAAACAACAGATGCGAAAAGGTCGCCATGGGGATTGATCCAGCTTTTAACTTCATTTGAAGCCTGCTTGGGCCTATCTTGCAGTAAAGAGAGAAAATGCTAACGCTTCCGATAGGCAGGATGCCTTATAGCACATGGATGTGCGGGAAAGGCCCAGGCCAACGAAAGCTAGCCTGACGTCCTGTCAGGCTCACGCTATTTTCTTCAACGTCCTCAATGTAATTGAATCCTGTAGGTTTAAGTATGCTTACGCATTCTTTTTGTAAAGGGTCTTCAACGTCCTCAAGTTAAGTGTTGAATCAGCCCTTTTAAAGTCAGTATAACTAACTCATTTCTGCCCGTGCGACGTGAAGTCGTATGAAGAGCTGTTCACTGCTTTGAGTGAACCATAATAGGCCTTAGTGGGGGCTTGAGCCGTATGCAGTGAAAGTTGCATGTACGGCACTTAGGAGAGATGCACCTGGCAACAGGTGTCGATTATCCGACCAAAACAACTTAAAATGATTACTAGTAGTCGTTCGAGCTACTGAGTTTGTGATAGTTACCCTTATATCTGAGACCTTGGAAGTGATGAAAGAAAACGCTATTTTTTTGTGACGCAGCGCAATACCCTCCCTGATACTTGCCTGTCTATGTAATTACGACTTCCACCTTAAATACCCCCTTTGAAGCAAATTAATAACCTAGAAACTGTCGTTTTTATTCAATATTTCATGCGGCGCATCTTCTACTATTTGGGGCACAAAGCGGTACATCATCTCTGATGCAGTTCCTGCTTTAGCATTTTGCCAAATCTTTATTCAGGAGAAACAGCTATGTTAGAAATAAAACCTGTTGAAAAAAAAGAAAAACTAAGTGAACTAAAAAAGCAGTATTTTGCGCAATCGACAGACCCCCTTGACGGGATGTGGCTCTTTGGATTCGTTCCTATTTCAGTACATTTTGGATTTTATGAAGAGGATACATTAGTCGGATACTGCTGCATTAATGGCGAAGGCTATATGCTGCAATTCTATTTGGCTAACGAAGCCAAAACGCAGGGAAAAGAACTTTTTACCTTGATTGTAGAACAGAACAGCTCAGTTATTGGTACTGTTAATGGTGCATTTGTTAGCACAGCGGAACCTCAGTATTTATCACTTTGTTTAGATAACTCATCAGCATTTAAAGTGAATGCGTTAATGTATAAGCAAGTGAATCCTTTGATAACAGGTAATAAAACAGATCTAGAACTGAAACTCGCAGATCAAGATCAACTGACTGATTTTGTTAAGTTTGCCGCAACCAATATTGGTGCGCCGGAGCAATGGTTATCAGGCTACTTTGGTAACCTTATCAAGCGTAAAGAACTATTCGGCTACTGGAAAGAAGGCAAACTGCTAGCGTCTGGTGAGTGCCGTTTGTTTGATGAGCACCAGAAAGGCTTTGCAGATTTAGGTATGATTGTGGCTCAATCTGAGCGAGGTCAAGGGATCGCCACTCAAGTACTCAGTCGTTTGGTTAGCTTAGCTAATGAACGTGGGTTAACCCCTATCTGTTCAACTGAAAGTAGTAATATAGGTGCACAAAAAACGATTGTACGCGCAGGTTTAGCACCTCTAAACCGTATTATCCAAATTGAATTTGACCGAGAATAAGCCAATTCTTTAAGCCTTGTCAGACTTGACCGGGGCTTAGTTTTTAATTACTGAAATCTAGCTTATAGTGATAGGCATATGCTTAAGAATAAAGGGAGGCTGTTATGATCCACTGGCTACAGCCATCAAAATCCGCTGACGTTGCCAAGTATGTTGAATGTTATTGGCTAATTGAAAAAGAGACTGACTCTACCCGTTATCAGTACCCTAAACTCAATCCAGATCCTTGCGCCCATTTGATTATTTCGCCCTCAAAACAGACCTACCAGTATGATTTAAATCCGGGGTTGGCAAGTGGTGAAGGAAGTCATTGGCTCTTTCCACACAAGCAAACCTTTCAATTAGATCATTCCAAGCCTTTTGTTCATCTAGGAATAAAGTTCCATGTAGGAGCATTATATTCACTGGGTCGCTTTTCAGGTAAAGAACCAATGCTCGACAACGTTAAAGCAATCAATCTCTCGGCGCAGTTCGATGATCAACCCCTTAACGAAAACACGTTAATTGAGCTAGCACGACATCAAGCTGATCAGTGCTGTGATCAATTGGATAGTTTGCTCTTACCGTGGCTAGCCAACGCTACCGAAGATCAACACTGCAAGATCACCCAAAAAGCGCTTCATGTATTAGACTCGGCCATAATTTCAGCGTTGGGTAAGCAACTTTTTTGCTCGCAACGCACGTTAGAGAGAAGCTTTCTACGAGTGACGGGATTAACGTTAAAGCAATGCCAGTCAATGAATAAGCTTGAGGCGATGTTGGAGTATCTATATCAACGTGACTCTCAAGAAATCGATTGGGTTGCGGTGGCTTTTAAGTTCGGCTTCAGTGATCAGCCTCATCTGATCCGCCATCTAAAAAAGCAACTAGGTTTAACACCTAAAACCTATGAAAAAGAACGGGGATTGACCATCGATGCTTATGGTGGTGTGAACTCTAGCCCTAAGTGATATTGTCGGAAATGTTCAATCATCACCCACAAGGTTGCTCTATTATGTGCTAAACAATGAGATGTGAGAGCAAAGTATGAGTAATTCAATCCCGACACTTCAACAACTTGGATGGAAACCTTTTTTTCAACAACAACTCAGTTTGGATGAGCTCACCGATTTAACGATGGGTCGAGTTATCGAACAACATCGTGACCGCATTGTGGTTATGTCGGAACAAGGCCAGCAAGACCTAACACTTATCTCTTACGATGAAACAATCTGTGTGGGTGATTGGGTTCTATTTAATGACACTCTGAGAGTGACTAGAAGTCTCGAGCGCCAATCCCTATTCGAACGAAAAGCGCCAGGTTCAAAAGTAACCACTCAGCTAATTGCTGCGAATGTTGATACTGTCATGATTGTGTGTTCTCTCAACCATGACTTTAGCCTTAACAGAATAGAGCGTTATGTAGCCATTGCGCGAGAAGCTATGGTAGAACCTGTGATTCTATTGACGAAAGCAGACCTATGTGAAAATGCAGATGTTAAGCGACATCAAGTTGAAGAACTTGATCCTATGTTGATTGTCTACTCTCTTAATGCTCTGGATGAACAAGATATTCAGCAAGTTAAAAATCACTGTACCAATAGTAAAACTATCGCTTTCTTAGGCTCATCGGGTGTGGGTAAATCCACACTCGTCAATGGCCTGTTAGGCTTTGAATCTCAGCAGATAGCCGGGATAAGGCAAGGCGATAGCAAAGGGCGTCATACTACGACTCATCGAGCCTTGAAAGCATTGCCAATGGGTGGGATGTTAATGGATACCCCCGGAATGCGAGAGCTACAGTTAGGCAGTTGTGAGCAAGGGGTTAGTGAAACATTCGGCGAAATCACAGAACTTGCGCAAAGTTGTCGTTTCTTTGATTGTTCGCATAAGTCAGAGCCCGGGTGCGCTGTTCAGCGTGCTATCAAAGCTGGCCAGCTATCAGAAAGACGTCTGCTCAGTTATCAAAAATTACACCGGGAGCAAGCACTTAATGGCGCGACACTCGCGGAAAAGAGAACTAAAGATAAAGCGTTGGGAAAGCTGATAAACCTTACTCAAAGCGCCTCACAGCGATATAAAAAAGGTTATTAGATCAACTCTTGACTTAACATTGATAAAAACTCATTCGGATCGATTGAAAGACTGATGTGGTATAGCGATACTTGGCCATCTCGCAATACTTGAATTGCGCCATTGATAGTGAATGACATATCTAAGCTACTTCACTCTTTACAATAAGATGGCCCAAAGCAGTCTACAAACGACGTTAAAAGCTGGATCCATTTCCGCCGCGACCTTTTCGCTATTATTGGTGCTTATGAAAATGTTGCCGGAATGGCAAGGGCCAGTCGTTTATAAAAAGTAAAGAGGGGATTGCTGTTGATCCCCTTTTGGCTAGTGCAGGTTGGAGCCTTGCGATGTTAATCCAAACGAAGTTTGGACATTAGACAACTAACGTGGTGGCTTATCCACATCAATCGGCACATCGATCAGCACATCACTCGAACCATCTGATAATGCCGCCTCAGCAGCGACCTGATTTTGCGATCGATTAACCAACACCACTAATATTAATACCGGAAAACCAATCAAACTCGCTGCAACAAAGAAATTGATATAACCAAACGCATCAACATACAAACCCGAAAATCCAGCGATAAACTTAGGAAACAACAACATAATGGATGACAATAATGCATATTGGGTAGCGCTATAACCCGTGCTGGTTAAACTCGATAAATAGGCAATAAACGCCGCCGTCGCAATACCGGCACTAAAATTATCCACCGAAATCGCCAAGGTTAAAAATGGTACGTTATAGCCAATATACGCTTGCCAAGCAAACAGCAGGTTGGTGACCGCGACTAGCAAGGCGCCCAAGAACAGAATTTTCATGGTGCCATAGCGCATGATTAATACCCCACCAAAAGCGGCACCGACTAAGGTCATGATTAAACCATAGACTTTACTGATAAAAGCGATTTCTTCTTTACTAAAACCGATATCGACATAAAACACATTGGCCATAATGCCCATGACAATATCTGAGATGCGATAGCATGAAATTAACAACAGAATCAGAATGGCGCTTTTGCCATGACGTTTAAAAAAGTCAATAAAAGGCAATACGCTGGCACTGTATAGCCAAGCTAATGCTCCGGCGACTTTTGCAGGATACTTGGCCGCAAACTCCGCCCTTAATTGGCGTTCTTTATCGTCAGCGTATTTAGTATCAACTTGAGGTTCTTTACTGCATAGGGTGGTAATAATGCCAATGCCCATTAACATGGCCATAGCAAAGTATGCCGTTTGCCAAGCTTGTAGGTTATAAGCATCATTACCTGGTGATACCCAAGCCGCGATGGTTAACGCGCCAGCAGTAGCAATGATCATCGCGCTGCGATAGCCCACTTGGTATGCAGCGGCTAGCGCTGCTTGCATTTTTTCTGGAGCGGATTCAATCCGAAAAGCGTCGATTACGATGTCTTGAGTGGCAGAGGCGAAGGCTAACAGCAGTGCACATAACGCCAGACGGTCAAGATTAACCACAGGATCGCTAACCGACATGCCGAGAATGGCACCCACTAAACACAGTTGTGCAAATAGCATCCAGCCACGTCGTCGGCCTAAAAAGCGGGTGAATAAGGGGAGCGACATACGGTCGACTAATGGAGACCATGCCCATTTAAAAGCATAAGTCAGCGCTATCCAGCTAAAGTAACCAATCGCGGCTCGATCGATACCCGCTTCACGTAACCAGAAACTGAGGGTCGAAAAAACCAGCATTAAAGGTAAGCCGGCAGAAAAGCCCATCAAGAGTAATATCAATACTCGTTTATGGTAATAAACCGATAATGCTTCACGGGTACGAGACAAAAAAACCGACATAAGACAACTGGATGAAGGAGAATGGCTCTAGCTTATGTTGCAAGGGGCTTAGGTTCAAGCCATTCGAAGAGTTTATTCAATCAGTTTGGATTAATTAACCTTAAGGTCTGATACCAATACAGCTTTGTGGCACATTACCGCCAATATTGATGTAGTCGCAACATTCATTAACCTGCTGGCGTAAATACTGATTGCCTTTAATAGTCCAACCAGACCAATGATCAAAACAATACAATAAGTGCCAAAATACTTTTTCGGTATCGCTAGGTTGCTCGGTTAATTGATTAGAATGGTTTGATATAAATTGCCATTCTTCCAACACATCCCACATATACAGTTGTATTTCTTTGTAATCTAACTGATTGTCTAAAAAAGCTTTGCCGTAATAGGCAAGCTGTGGGGCTTTGGTTTCAATAAAATCATTAGCCGTCATCATAAGTGCGTCCTTGAGTATTTGGAATGCGGTTGCGAATAATTGCGCAGCTAACTGAGTGAGTGAATAAAATAGAGTATAGACGTTAATAACGTTGTTGAAGGTGAAAACCTTAAAAAAAGTGTCATTTTGTCATTCTATAGTGCTATTAGTTGATTTATAAGCTAGTAAAAATATACAGGGTAAGAAGTAATTGCATCATCATATGAGCTAAAGATAGCCTTATTAATGATAATGATGCTGGTATTGGTTAAAGGTGCTCGACGGTAATGCGCGAATAACGATGGTATGCGCGCATTACCGTCGATAGGTATAGACGAATAGCAGGAGATTAGCGAGGCAGTAAGGTGGCCTTTTTTAGCATAACAGTATTTACCGGAAAATCGGGCCAGTTTAGCGTAGTGTTATTTTCAGTCGGTACCAATGAAATAGCTTCTAATACCTCCATTCCTTGAGTCACTTCACCAAAAACAGTATAGCCCCAGCGACGTTTAGACGGGTCTAATTTGGTATTGTCAGCCAGATTGAAGTAAAACTGCCGTGTTGCTGAATGGGGGTTGTTATCTCGAGCCATTGCAATTGAACCAAGAGAATTTGATAAACCATTGCCAGATTCATTCACTACGGGATCGTGTGAAGGGCGTTCTTCTAGTTTAGTGGTTAACCCACCGCCTTGAACCACAAATTCGGCAATGACACGATGAAAAATCGTATTATCATATTCGCCTGTAACCACATAGGTTAAAAAGTTATCCACGGTAAGCGGTGCACGGGTGCGATCTAACTCAACCACAATTTTTCCCATTGAGGTGTCAAACTCAACTTGCGGATATAAGGTGTTTTTTTGAATATCAACCGCGGCATGGGTGTGTAAACTGGTTAATAGCAATAGACATGTGGCTAGCCATTTCAACATAATCTTCAGTCCTTTTATTGACATCTTTGATGCCAATACGTGATGGCGCGAGTTGGGTTAACGTTGAATAAACTGGTGTAATTCTTCATCGTTAAGTATTTCAGTGGTAAGTTTATCAACTAGTTTGGTGATATCTAATTCAAGCGTTGCAAAATCAGGGCTTAACGGGCCTTTTAAATAACCGTTAGCATTATACGATTTAGTGAATTCTTGCTGTGAATTTTTAGCCAATACGTTGATCACTAAGCGTGTTTTTGATTCAAAACTGAACGTGGTATCAGTGACATCAGCCAACAAATAATTTAGCTGAAACTGCACTGAATTGCGTGCGGCAGGATCTATGACATAACCCGCTTTTTTTATCCCATCACGGAACAGCTTTTCCAGTTGTTGACGGATCGGCTCACTGGCGCTCACCAATCTAGGCGCTTTGCCTTCTTCATTAAAACGCACCACAAAGCTTGCTTCGCGAGTGTCGATGGTGTCTACCATCACAGGGAAATCCGCTTCAGTTTGTAACTGGATCCGACCCAGAGTGGGATTAAGACCAACATGAGTCGGTTCATGACTGGCGCAAGCTGTTAACAATAATGTAGGCAGTAAAATAGTGATTAATAACTTCATGAGACAACAATAACGAGCAATAGGTAGATAAATCATACCAGAATTTGTCTGGGTTTCCAGTATCGCTAGGGTTATGTTGTTATTAAAGATAACTCAAGTTATGTGCGTCACTATGCATAACGGTGTAACTAATAATCAATATTCCGTTTGCCCCCCCTTTTTACTGAGAGACACGGCATCAATGTTACTCGGTTGTTGACATTAATGACTGATCAATTCAGGTTAGTGTTATGCAACTTAAGTCAGATAAACAATGTGATGTAGGTAATGTAATGCAACATAAACAACCACAATTGGCTCCAGATAAATTGATCAATACTAATGGCCAGCCAGTATTTGGCCTATTTGATGGGATTGTTGATTCACTCAATGTTAATCAATTTGTTTATTCGACGGTAATGGACAAACCCGCATCGACATTGGCTAAGCATTTCGATTTTAAGCAGTTCCAGTTTGTTAACATTATTACCCCTCATTATATTATTGCTGTTGCGATTGCCGATATTCGCTATGTCGCCAATGGTTTTTGTTACCTTTATGACATTAACACCAACAAGCTTACTCAAACGCAATGGTTAACCCCGCTAGGGCTTGGGTGCCAGTTAAGTGATTCTCCAAAACGTGGGCGCGCCGAGATTGGCCGTAAACAAAAAGGTATTGTTATTGATATTGTCGACGGACAATGGCAAGTCGAGATTAATCTTGCAGACATACAAGCCAATTTACGTATTCAACCTGCGCCATTGAGTTTACCCATCAGCTTGTGTACTCCAACAGGTTATAACGGCTGGACCTATACTCAAAAGCATAATGGCTTAGCCGTAACGGGGCAATTAACCATTCATCATGAACCGCAGCCTTTACAATATGCGCTGGCGGGTTATGATTTTTCGGCCGGATTTATGCGCCGTGAAACCAGTTGGCGTTGGGCTTCAATCAATGCCCAAACTGAAGACGGTGTTATTGGGTTGAATTTGGCGGCTGGGGTTAACGAAACCGGTCAGACCGAAAATGTCATGTGGGTAAATGGCGAGCGTCACTTGTTGGGCTGCGCGCAGTTTGATTTTAATCGACACTCACAACAAGATTTGTGGCATATCACCACCAATGATGGTCAAGTTGATTTGTATTTTAGGCCGTTAAATCAACGTAGCGAAAAGCTGAATTTAATCTGGTTAAAAAACAATTTTAGACAATACATTGGTTATTTTAGCGGGATGATTGGCGATAATAATGGCAAACAATATCGCTTAAAAAACCAGCTAGGCTTAACAGAAGATCATTTTGCCAAATGGTGATGACGACTAACGGTGTCGACTAGATAAGTGATTTTTTAGTCTATGGTCTATGGCCTATTAAAAACGGATTATTAAAAGCGGTTTACTAAAATGGGTTGTGCCGGAAGAGCGATTTGATTAGGAATGCGAAGTAGCGAAGCGTTATTACAAACGTTGTTAAAATAATAATAAATAGAAATGGATAACATATGGACATGGATTTACTGATAGCTCACCCAGAGTGGTTATTACTGGTGTTAGCGCCGATTTTTTTCGGCTGCATTTTATTGGAGTGGTGGTTTGGTGTTCGCGCCCAGCGATTGCCGAGTAATGCTCAATATCGCCCCGGCGAAGTGTTGTGTAATTTTGTATTGGCAGGCATGCATCAAGTGGCGGATATTATCGCGGGCTTATTGATTGCGAAGATCTATTTACACTTTTTTGGCTGGCGCTTATTTGATATCGAAATGACATTATTCACTTTTGGTTTATTGCTTATTGCTCAAGACTTTTGTTATTACTGGTTTCATCGCGCTAGCCATCGTATTCGTTGGATGTGGGCGGCACATGTGGTGCATCACAGCTCTGAAAATATGAATTTCACTACTGCATTTAGACAAAGCTTAATGTATCCACTGGCGGGAATGTGGCTGTTTTGGTTACCGTTAGTGGTGATTGGCTTTGATCCTAATTGGGTGGTGTTTGCGGTGTTACTTAATCTTGGATTGCAGTTTTTTGTTCACACCCAAGCGATTAAGTCGTTAGGGCCGCTAGAGTTGATTTTTAATACGCCGTCCCATCATCGTGTTCATCATGGGCGTAACCCGCAATATATCGACAAAAATTATGCCGGGGTGCTGATTATATGGGACAAAATTTTTGGTACGTTCGAGCCTGAGATTGAAACCGTGGTATACGGTATTACTAAACCGGTAAACAGTTTTAACCCGATAGTGGTGACATTTAGTGAATGGCGCGAGATGTGGCGTGATGTCACCCAAGCGCAATTATCTCTAGGGCAGCGGTTACGAATATTATTTGCACCGCCCGCAACCCATCAACAGCCCCCCCAAGAACGAATACCACTTTAAGCTAACCTAAAGCGGCGACGCGTTTACTTTTATACTACTTTTATTGCCTTGATAGAGTAAATAAGTGGCATGAGGTGGCCTTGATGTTTTAGCTGGTAACCTTTACCTGCCACAAACTCCAAACCTTCGACGCAGTTGTAGGGACTGTAAGGATGCTCGTTAAACGCTTCGATACTGAGTCCCGCATTAATGAGTGCGCTAATGACTTCGCTTATCGGATGCGGCCAAGTGACTACCGTTTCAATTTGGTCGTTGTGGTTTTCGGTGTAGGTGACTTCATCTTCGATATCCGGTTGTGTCTGGGGAAAGTATCCATAACCACACAACACATCATTAAAAGGGTGGAACTCAACCAAATGAAATTCACCGCCTGGACGTAATGCGCCAGCAATGGTTTGCGCCCAGCGGGTTAAGTCTGGTAACCAAGATAACACTCCGTATGAGGTGAACACGATATCGTATTGCTTGATATTGTTTTCACCAAATTGATAGATGTCCTGGTTAATGAATCTTGCCGATAATTGCAATTGGGCCGCTAGTTGCTTAGCCTTTACTATCGACTCGCAGGATAAGTCTACGCCAGTGACATTGGCGCCAAGTCTTGCCCACGATAAGCTGTCTTGGCCAAAGTGACATTGTAGATGCAACAGGCTTTTGTGGTGTACATCGCCGACCTGTTCAAGTTCAATGGGGTTTAATGATGACTTACCTTGGATAAATGCGTCTAAGTCGTAAAATGTTGAGTCGAGGTGGATTTGAGTTCGCTGGTTCCATGCGTGTTTATTGATGGCTAAATAGTCCATTTTCAATGTCTTCTTATTGCTTTTATAGGGTAAATTGTCCAAATGACTCAATAATATTACTTGGTTTGAAGCTAAAACACGAATGACTCAATAAGCGACAAAAGATGACTCTTTAGCTGTTATTGCATGATTAATTTTTGACGTTCAATAAATTGATGAAACTCAATTTTAGGTGCAATGGCGCCTTTATGCTGAATCACAAATCCCGCTGCTTGGGAGGCTAATTTAATGGCGGCGCTGATATCAACGCCAGTTAAGCGCGCGCCTAAATACACCCCGTTGAACGAGTCGCCCGCTGATGTGGTGTCGATAACGTTTTTTACTGGTGTAATCGAAAAATGCTGTTGCTGGTCATTAATCACATAGTGAATGCTGTTTTTACCGCTTTTAACCACCAGTTCGTTAATGGCGTAAGGCTGGCAGAACGCAATGATGTCTTCAACAGAATGAATACCGTAAAGTTGATTAAAGTCATCAACACCTGGCAGTACGACATCGGCCACACTAAACGCAATATCAAACTGTGCCTTTGCTTGGTCTGGACTGTGCCACATTCTTGCGCGGTAGTTAGGGTCAAACACAATACTGACACCCGCTTGCTTACATTGTTTAATCAGTAACCAAAATGCTTCGCGATCTTCTTCTTTAATAACCGCTAAAGAAATGCCTGAAAAAAACACCATATCCGCCTGAGAGATTTTACTGATGGCTGCTTCGTCAATAAATTGCATCATTTGCCGTGCTGCTGAGTCGCTGCGCCAATAAGTAAAGCTGCGCTCGCCATTACTGTCAGTTTGTATTGCATACAGGCCGGCAATTTTGTCAGTGCTTTTAAAGACCATATCGGTATTAATTTTTTCATCTTCAAAGCGTTGCAACATGGCCTGGCTAAAACTGTCTTGGCCAATGGCTGTGACTAGGTGCGTGCTAATATCGCTAAAGGTGCGCTTAAGGTAAACCCCAGTGTTATACACATCACCAGCAAAAGATTGCTGTAAGCTGGTGGCCGTTACACGTTGTAATTCGACCATACACTCACCAAATAAAAAAATACTTTTCACGGTTATAACTTCCTTTTTAACGTAAAAATAACGCTTACATTTTTTTAAAGACGACTTTGTATTGGTTAATTTGCGTATTAGGTTAAGTTGGAAATGCTTTAGTGGACATTCGCTCTAAGGTCTGCAAAAGTCATTCGTAGACCGGGTTGGCGCTTTATCCACTCTTGGTCAAGCGACTGAAGGGCTCACTGTCAGTCGTTAATGGGGTTATTTCGTGGCTTGTAAAATTACAAACTTACCATTGGATGCAACCGTGGTGCAGTTTTTAAAAATGCGGTTTATTTTAACGTGATAGGCCAAGTGCCGATTGCCGACGATATGTAATAAGCCACCTTTCTTTAAACGCTTATGGGCGTCAACAAACATTTGCCAAGCGATATGGTCGGTGATGGCTTCACCTTGATGAAACGGTGGATTGCATATCACTAAGTCTGGCTCAACACCTGCGGGCAAGTTGCTCAGGCAATCGTCCCAATGGAAAAAGGCTTGAGGCGCCGCTGGGTTTTGACCATCTGGGTTTTGGGCCTGAGCGTTTGTGGTGTGAGTCTCTAAAGCGTTAGCTTGCCAATTATGCTTGGCCGAGGCTATAGCCATATCAGAATCATCCACAAAGTGAATATGCGCATCGGGATAACATTGCTTTGCGTGTAATCCTAAAATGCCGTTACCGCAGCCTAAGTCTATAATGTGGTTGAATTCACCTTTGGGCATGTTGTCGAGCATAATCCTTGCGCCGATATCGAGTTTATTGGCAGCAAATACATTAGCAAGATTACTCATAGTGAGTTTGAGCTCATCGACATTCCAACTCACCGCTTTTGCTAATGGGCGTTGTTTGCCATCGCTAATACAGCTGATAACCCGTGTGTTTTTCCACGCTAAACTGGCTGAGGCTGGGCCAAGGTTTTTTTCAATACTGGCCAGCAATGCTGGATTAATTGACTTAGCTTTAGCCCCAATCAGGACTTTGGTTCCTGCAGGTAGCACTGTGGATAAACGGGCAAGTTGCTGGCCAAAGTAGTGTAGATTTTTCGGCAACTTCATCAGCACTAACTGAATATTTTGCGGCAATGTATCGCGGCTATTTAACCAATGTATGTCGCTAGGTGCCAGTTTGTTGTGTAATAAATTTTGCTGACAGCCCAGTAAACTGGTTTTTGCATCCGTTTCGACAAGCAATGAACTGTTTGGGTTTTGGGTTGCTAAGGCACACGTTAGCGCCCCAAAGTTATCATTAAGAATGGCGGTAGTGGTTGCTGTTATTTCGGCGTCGATTAAATATTTGATTAGGTGTTCATCAGCGGCATCCCATGCTTGTAAGTTTGATGCTTGTTGGCTTGGATAACGAAAAAGCTCAAGCTCTATACCTGAACAAGCAAATTGGGTTGTCATAACTGTGTTACCTAATAAAAGAATATCGATAAAATAGCCAGATATTATCTCAGATAACACCTAGCAGCGCGAGGCTTAGGCTTAAACAAGTTAATAAGGACAATTAGCCTAGTGCCGCGATTCTATCGGTTATCTGTCTTTCCTCCTGGAATAGCTATTTTTACACTCCATGTTGAATTTTTAATATAAACAAGGTGATATAAATATTTTGCTTTGATGGTAAATCATTATTCGGTAAAAAGACTCATGCAACAGAGATAATTGCTATTAACGGTACGGTTGAGTAATATCAATATATTGCCGTAAAATAATGGTTTTCAAGGAATAATGATGAAAGGTGCTGGTGGAACATCTGGTGGAATGGGTCAGTTCTTTATTGGGTTAGTGATGATCTGTGGTGGCTTTTATATGTTGTTAAATGCTATCAAAGTAACCAGCTCATTTGGTTTTAGCAGCCATTTATATCAGCTGGGCGGCTTTGGATTTACCAGTGGCATGGTGATGATACCCTTTATGTTTGGCGTGGGAATTATGTTTTATAACGCTAAAAATATTCTCGGGTGGTTGCTGACATTTGGTTCGTTAGTGGCGTTGATTTTTGGGGTAATAAGCTCGATTCATTTTCGTTTTTCTTACATGAGCGCGTTTGATTTAATCGTTATTTTGGTGCTCAGCGTGGGTGGTTTAGGCTTGTTTTTACGCTCTTTGAAAGCGATTGAAAAGCGTTATCCTGAATCTTAATGGCATTTTTGGGCTGTTAACAGCCGCTGGTTTGAACATTAATAATAGGGCGTTCCGTGGTTGATGTTGCTTGCCTATAACGTAAATAACACGCCGCTTTGCCAGCGTCCTCAGTGATCACTCCATGCCAGTATATCCATGCTCCAGGAAACACACTTTCGCGTTTGTTCCAATCATTTTCAGGTAGATTCATTAATAATGGTATACCCGCAGCGGTACCATCTGGGTAACCATAGGCCAACTTAATATCGACACCATCAATATTCAGCGTAGTTATCGCAAGCCTCTCGACGCCAGCAATAGCGGCTTTTGAATAGGTTAATGTTGCAGCTGACTGCATGGCTGTTTCCATTCCATCCATAGTCGACACTATTGCGTCAGTGCGTAAATCAATAAATTTACTTTGCGCGACAACGGCCAATAAGGCCAAAATAATCATAACAACAACCAACTCTATTAATGTAAAGCCGTGTGATTGTCTTATATTATTTCTCATGCTATTTTTCATCTTATTTTTTAGTGATACTAGCATCATTTTTTCGGCGGTCGTAATCCTGCTGTGTCGGCCCTTATTGTTAAGGCATCTACAATGTGGTGTTTTGTTGGTATTATCAGAATATCTTAGTTATATATGCTGGTTAATACTGTGACGAATCCAACGACTATTTCAACTGAGTCCCCATCTTCTGCTAAACCTCCTTTACGGCATTCTGTTTTACCTTGGATTTTACAATTTCTGTCTCCTTATCGTATGAAGGTAGTGGCGGCGATTGTATTTCTGTTTATTGGATCGCTGGCATGGCTATCGCTTGGGCAAGGTGTTCGGTTAATGGTCGATGAAGGCTTTATTGCTGATAATGCTGGGCGCTTGAATGAAATTATGTTGTTTATAGTTGCTATTACCGCGATCAGTGGCACTGCGGTTTTCTGCCGGTTTTATATCATGACTTGGCTTGGCGAGCGGGTCAGTGCTGATATTCGGTTACAGGTATACAATCATTTATTATTGTTATCACCTGCTTTTTTTGCGACTCAGCGAACGGGGGAGGTGATTTCACGATTTACCGCAGACAGCACTTTATTACAAAGCGTTGTTGGGTCCAGTTTATCTATGGCGCTGCGTTCAAGTGTGACTGTGGTTGGTGGCATCGTTATGATGGCTTTTACCAGTGTTAAATTGACGGCATTAGTGTTGTTAGCGGTGCCTTTGGTATTAGGGCCAGTCAGTTTTTTTGGACGGAAAGTGAGAACCTTGTCGCGAAAAAGCCAAGATAGGGTCGGCGATCTTGGTGCGTATATCGATGAGACATTACATGAAATTCATACCGTGCAAGCGTATACCCACGAAGCTAAAGACCGCCAACTCTTTGCCGACCGAGTTGAGGCGGTAATGGATGTGGCTAAAGGCAGGATCAAATATCGCGCACTACTGATTTCAACTGTGATGTTTTTAAGCATTGTGGCGATAGCTTTTGTGACTTGGATTGGGGCACAAGATGTTATGTCTGGCAGTATCACCGGTGGTGAGCTGTCTGCGTTTATGTTTTATGCCGTTATGGTTGCAGGCTCGGTGGCGACCATCAGTGAAGTGTTTAGCGAGATCCAACGCGCCTCTGGCGCAGCAGAGCGGTTAGTTGAGTTAGTTAATACGCCTATTGATATACCTGAGCAAGTTACACCGAATCAATTAGTCGTGCCTGTTAATGGTTTGCTTAGTTTTGATAAGGTGAGCTTTGCTTATCCGTCTGATCTGGGACAAGACGTGATCCGCCAGTTGTCGATAACGATTGCTCCAGGTGAAAGAGTGGCGTTAGTAGGGCCTAGCGGAGCAGGGAAGAGCACCATATTTGAATTAATGATGCGTTTTTATCAGCCTAAACAAGGGCGAATTTTATTAGATGGTATTGATATTTCGACTCTGACATTGGCTGACTTACGCCAACAGTATGCGCTTGTGCCGCAAGAGTCGGTGATTTTTGCCATGAATGTCCTCGACAATGTGCGTTATGGTCGCTTAGATGCCAGTGATGAAGAGGTTAAGCAGGCCTGTATTGCCGCTAAAGCGGATGAGTTTATTAGCGAGTTTACTGAAGGCTATTGGACCTACTTAGGTGAACGTGGAGTCCGTTTGTCTGGCGGGCAAAAGCAACGTATTGCTATTGCAAGAGCTATTCTTGCTGACAGACCAATATTACTGCTTGATGAAGCGACGAGTGCGTTAGATGCCATAAGCGAAATCAAAGTAAAGCAGGCGCTTGATTCACTTATGGCCAAACGGACTACGGTGATTATTGCCCATCGTTTGGCGACCGTGATCAATGCAGACCGAATTTTTGTGATAGATAAAGGGCTATTCGTTGCCAGCGGCACCCACAACGAATTAATGGCGAGCAATGAGCTATATCGTGAATTTGCCAGTTTACAGTTATTGATGGATAACGAGTTGTCATAATCGTTATCGCTTTAAGGTATGAGCTTGTGTGTGGCGAATAAAAAAGATGCCTAGGCATCTTTTTTATTCAAATTGATTAACCGTGTTAAATGACGTTAATCACAGTTCGTTAATCACAGTTCGATAATCACAGTTCGTTAATCACAGTTCGATAATCACAGTTCGATAATCACAGTTCGATAATCACAGTTAGATAATCACAGTTAGATAATCACAGTTAGATAATCGCACTTGATAACGACAGCTTGATGAGTGCTTATTATCCTGAGTTGAGGTGAGTGACCTGACGTTTTACCAACATAACGCTCTACTTACTCGCTCTCTACTTACTTGCTCTCTATTTACGGAGCTCCCGACGCAAAATTTTGCCAACTGCACTTTTTGGTAATTGTTCTGTAAACTCAATAATTCGTGGCACTTTATATGCAGTCAGTTGGCTGCGACAATAATCTTTAATGATTTGTTTTGTCTCATCAATATTCGTCGATTGTTGTTTTAGAACAATCACGGCTTTTACTGCTTCACCAGAACGTTCATCTTCAACCCCCACCACGGCACATTCGAGCACTAACTCATGGGTTGATAGCACATCTTCGATTTCATTAGGATAAACGTTAAAGCCAGAGACAATAATCATATCCTTTTTCCGATCGACAATGGTGTGATAACCATCTTCACTCTCAACCCCAATATCGCCAGTCTTAAAAAAGCCGTCTTTGGTCATGACGTTAGCGGTTTCTTCTGGCTTATTCCAATACCCTAGCATCACTTGCGGGCCACGCACGGCAAGTTCGCCAGCTTGTCCGACAGCGACCTCATTATCATCTATATCCAGTACTCGAACTTCAGTCCCTAATACTGGTTTACCAATAGTGCCAAGGCGTTGATATCCAGGGGCATTAATGCTGACTACCGGAGATGTTTCAGACAAACCATAGCCTTCTGAAATCATACAACCTGTGGTTTGCTGCCATAAATTAGCCGCTGCACTGGTTAATGCCGTACCACCAGAAATGGTTATTTTCATTTTACTGAAATCTAAGGCTTTAAATTCTGGTTGATGGCATAGACCGACAAATAATGTGTTTAAGCCAGCAAACCCGGTAAATGGATAGGCTTTCATGGTATTGATTAGCCCAGCAATATCACGAGGGTTTGGAATTAATACTGAGCAACCACCGGACTCAAAATACAACACTAAATTAACCATAAAAGCATAGATATGATAAATCGGTAATGGTGCGACAAATACATCATGTCCTTCGGTCATGGTGCTGGCAATTCGTGACTTTACTTGGCCAGAATTGGCTAAAAGGTTGCCATGATTGAGCATGGCGCCTTTGGATAAACCCGTTGTTCCACCTGTGTATTGCAATGCAATTAAGTCATCGTGGGTTGGTTTTACGGGGTGGTATTGATGTTGGGCTCCTTCCGCTAACACGGCGATAAAGGTGACTTTATCGAATAACGTATCTGGCTGTTGTTGTGGCTGAATAAGATCCATTGCGTGGGTTGAAATAACCAACTCTACTGCTGTTTTGCTGATGACGTTGGGTAAGGTTGGCAGTAAATCAGATAACACCACTAAGGCTTTTGCACCTGAGTCGTTAAATTGATGAATAAGTTCGCGCTCGGTGTACATAGGGTTGGTATTGACTAACACCATTCCCGCACGAATCGCGCCATAAGCTGCGATAACAAACTGAGTAATATTAGGCAGCTGGATTGCGACTCTGTCGCCTGGTTGCAAAGAGGTGCAATGCTGTAAATAACTGGCAAAATGGCGAGAATTTCGTTCTATTTCAGCAAACGTAGTGTCTTTTCCAAGACAGGCATATGCCGTGTTATCTGCATACTTGTCGCAAGCTTTTTCGATTAAATCAACTATGGATGTGTATTGGTGTAAATCAAGTATTGAATCTGCATCATATGCCATACATACCACCTTAGATATTTTTGGTTATTATTTTTGATTATTATTTTTGATTATTAGTAACAAGTATAAATCAAACGTCCGTTTAGATTATTTTACTAAGCTACACGGGTCAATATTAATTGGCAAAGATTGACTGAAATTGAATCGGAATTAGATGATTCACTTTAGATGTTTTTATTTAAAACTCTCGTTATAAAAAACACGGTTTTAAACGTAAAATTATGGTTACAGTTGAGTTTTATGGAGATTGTGTTGTAAAAGTTTACTTATTGAAAATAATTTTTTGTGTGATCTATGTCACTAAAAATCAACTGCTTAGGTTATGTTTTTGTTAACACCTATTTAGCATATGCTTATTTATCCAAAAAAGTGTTAGCAATTGTAATTTAATTGTTATAAGAATGTATTGGAAATAGGGAGTGTTTCGATAGGGAGAGACATGTTTTTCACTCATTTTTGTGAAAAATATCGTCGACAAACAACAATAATAAGCAATTGAGAACATAATAATGATTCAATCAAAAAAATCTAAATTTGGTATCAGCTCTCTGAGCTTAGCCATTTCATTTGCACTTACCGGAACGGTTATTAGCTCTCAAGCTTTTGCTGAAGATGAAGACATCGCAAAAAAAGAAAATGTCGAAAAAATCGCAGTCGTAGGTTCTCGTGCGGCACCTCGTTCAATTGGTGATTCACCGGTTCCAATTGATATTATCAGCAGTGATGACCTGAAAAAAAATGGTTCGACTGACATGATCGATATGTTAGTGACATCAGTGCCTTCTTTTAACTCTCGAGCACAACCTATTAGTGATGCCGCGACGCTTGTTCGCCCGGTCAACTTACGTGGCCTCCCGTCTGACAGTACGCTTATTTTGGTCAACGGAAAACGCCGTCATCGTGCTTCCGTTATTGCTTTCCAAGGTGGTGGCATTAACGATGGTGCGCAAGGCCCTGATATTTCAGTGATCCCTGGTGTGGCATTAAAGCAAGTTGAAGTATTACGTGACGGTGCTGCGGCGCAGTATGGATCCGATGCGATTGCGGGTGTGATGAACTTCGTATTAAAGGATGCTTCTGAAGGTGGATCAATTACTGTTAGTCAGGGTGAATATTACGAAGGTGACGGCGCAGCAACCACCATTGACGGTAATATTGGTTTACCTTTGACGGATGATGGTTTTATTAACCTCAGTGCACAATATAAAACCGCTGATGCGACTAGCC
This sequence comes from Shewanella sp. CAL98-MNA-CIBAN-0140, assembly GCF_040309905.1. Taxonomy (NCBI): domain Bacteria; kingdom Pseudomonadati; phylum Pseudomonadota; class Gammaproteobacteria; order Alteromonadales; family Shewanellaceae; genus Shewanella; species Shewanella sp. CAL98-MNA-CIBAN-0140. Next base: position 33,832 of record NZ_JBEOPI010000017.1, on the reverse strand, counting down.
GCAGTGTACAACGCCCAGATGCCGCAGCGATTGCCGCAGCGGGTAATACATCCATTCAAGACCCTGCGCAAACTTGGGGTAACCCAGAAATCAATGATGATTTTACCGTATTTGTAAATTCAGGCTTTGATATCAATGACAACACCCATTTATACGCTTTTGGTAATGTGTCCTCACGCAAAGCGACGGGTGGTTTTTACTATCGTAATCCACAAGATCGTAGTTTGGTTTATTCAACAATCAATCCAAATGATCCAGATGATCCAGATGATGATACGAGAGAGCTATTGGTTGGTGCGATAAATGGCGACCAATCGACTTGTGGTGTTATCTCTGCTGAAGTACCAAACGTGCTTAATACGCCAGAGTATCAAGCGATGGTTGCCGATCCGAACTGTTTCTCAATGAACCAAATCCGTCCAGGCGGGTATACACCTCAGTTCACCGGTAAAATTGAAGATATGTCTTTCTTCGCTGGTGTAAAAGGCGAGTCTGGCGAGTGGATGTATGATGTGAGCGCAGGTACGGGCAGTAACAAAGCCAGCTTTGGTTTAAAGAACTCATTAAACCCATCAATGGGTTTAGATACACCAACTGACTTTGATACTGGTTCATACGAGCAAGTCGAAACAACTGTTAACATAGACTTTAGTCGTTTCGTGACTATTGGTAGCTTAGAAGATATTAGCTTTGCTACTGGTTTTGAATGGCGTGAAGAGTCATTTGAGATTGGTCAAGGTGATGAAGCTTCATGGATTGCAGGTCCTTATGCTGATCAAGGCTTCAACATTGGCTCACACGGCTTTAAAGGTTTTGGTCCAGAATCAGCCGGTAAAAATGACCGAAGCAACATTGGTGTTTATACCGACATTGAAGCGTATTTAACCGAAGACTTATTATTAGGCTTTGCACTGCGTTATGAAAATTTCTCTACTTTTGGCGACACATTAAACTACAAGTTAACCGCGCAGTATGTTGCAACCGATGAATTATCATTTCGTGCTTCACACAGTACTGGTTTCCGTGCGCCAACTGTGGGTCAAGAAAACGTAGTGAACACTCAAACATCGATTGTTAACGGTGACTTGATCCAAACCTTTACTGCGCCGCCAACCAATCCTTTATCTGCTTTTTATGGGGGTGAAGTACTTAATCCAGAAGAGTCTGTTAGCTATGCAGCTGGTTTTGTGTATCAATACGATAACTTGTTCTTAACGGTTGATTACTACAACATTGAAGTAACCGGTCGCATTGCACAGTCAAGCCAAATTTCGGTTGAAGCCAGTGACTATGATGCATTAAGAGCTGCCGGTGTTGAATTCCCTGAGTTAATCTCGGCGGTAACTTTCTACACTAATGATTTTGATACAACGACTCAAGGTGTTGATATTGTAGGTACTTATATGACAGAAATGCTGTCAGGTGATGCCAAATTTAGTTTAGCCTATGGTTGGACAGATACCATTGTTGATAAATTTGATCCTGAAACAACGGATGCAGGTAAGGTTCGTCGTTTAGAAGATGGTATTCCTGCACACCGTGCCACCCTTACTTGGGGCCAAAGCTGGGATGATTTAAGCATGTCAGTTCGTGGTAATGTCTTTGGTGAGTACTATGCAACCCATGCTGATGATACCTCTGCTGCTGGGTCTGAAATGGCTGATGCTGCAGTGACTATCGACCTTGAAGTCAGTTATGCGGTACTTGATAACCTAACGGTATCAGTGGGTGCAAACAACATCTTCGATCAAGAAGCGCAGAAGCTAAAAGACGGCACTTTAGGTGCGTTAGGTGCGGTGTACTATGAAAGTGGTCCATTCGATTACAACGGTGGTTTCTACTATGGCCGTGTAAACTATCGCTTCTAATTAATTGAAGTGGCAATGAGCGTTATTGGCTCAATGACAAAAAGACTGCTGCGGCAGTCTTTTTTTATTTTCATACTGCCACTTAAGCACCGTTCGGGTTGGCTAACGATAAAGCATGGTAAAGGTCGTCAATAATAAGTGCTTTAGGCAGCTCAATACCATTTGGATAGGCTGGGCCATAGACTTTATTATATGGGGTACCAGCAACCGCTTGCAGGCCCATATACTGCTCAATAACAGTATCAGCTCGGGTCCAGTTACCTTGCATTAAGATAATGTGCCGTTGGTTTAATGTATTGACCACTTGCTCGCGATGAAGCACATTGGCTTTATTGGTTTGGCAGGGCACACACCAGTCTGCCGTAATATCAACCAACACGATATTTCCTTGTGCCACATAGTCAGCAATTTTTTGCGGTTCAAGTGGCTGCCAATTCAATGTTTGGTAGGCTTGATAGTCTTCACCTTTATTAATAAAGGCAATAACACCGGCAAAACAGATCCCCATGAAAATGAGCATAACGATCACTAAGGTCGGGATCGGTTTGCCCTTTATTTTTGCCCAAATCAGTATGACTACGGCGCTGAACATAACCAAAAGTAATATCATCATTAATGTCGCCATAGGTTTCCTGTGTAAATGCTTTATCATCTCGTGGAGTTTCAGTACATTAGCATTGTCGGCTTAACTGGTTGTTAAAATGTATTTTGTACAAAGACTCATGATTGTTCATTGTAAATAAGAGGTGTTATGACGTTAAGTACTTGGCTGGGACTCCTCGCTATTTGTTGTTTGGGAGCAATGTCCCCAGGACCTAGTTTAGCTATGGTAGTGAGGCATACGCTCAGTGGCGGAAGATTACATGGCGTTGTGTGTGCTTGGGCGCATTCGATAGGGATTGGTGTGTATGCGTTAGTCACTTTACTAGGACTGGCCGCAGTATTAAAGGCATCCCCATTAATTTTTAATACCATAGCCATCATCGGGGCGATTTACTTAGCGTGGATGGGGATTAAGGCTCTAGGGTCTAAAGGCGGTATGCAGCAAAAGTTGGCTGCGGGCAAACCTACAGGTCTGTGGATTGCAGCAAGAGATGGTATTGTTATTTCGTTATTTAACCCAAAGATATTACTGTTTTTCTTAGCCTTGTTCAGTCAGTTTGTGTTAGCGGCTCAGACCGTTACCGGTCAAGGTTTGATTGTGCTTACGCCGTTAATTATTGATGGCTTGTGGTATACCATTATTGCATTCGTGTTATCACATTCAGCTGTATTACCTAGGTTACGTGAAAAGACCAAGCTGATTGACAGGCTTTCTGGAATTGTATTGATCCTGCTTTCTATTAGGGTTATCTACACTCTGTTATAGCGCGTGCGTTTGAGGTGCTTAGACTAATAAATGATATTGGCGGCAATAAAATGCAATGGTTAGAGTGAAAAGTGAATTGAGACGATGACATGTGACGCTTATATTTGGCAACAGTTCGTGGTCAGTGATGAGCAAGGCGGTCATTAACAATAATCCCTAGCAGTAATCTGCTAGGGATTATTGTTACAACTAATCATCTGTGGTGCGTAGAATGAATGTTAGCCGCCTTTAAACTGTTGCACGCTATCATCGCCTTTTTGTTCTTGTTCAGGTGCAGCGACAGGAGGGTTAGCGATATGGTCTTCTAAGTTTTCTTTTAGCATGGCTTTAAATTCATCAGAAAACCAAGCTAATGCATGATCTTTTTCAGCGGCAAGATCAGCTGATTTAATTGAGGCTTCGAACGCATTAAAGCGTGCAGAAGCAAATCTCATTGCTGTACCGACTTTACCAATATCATTTTCTTGTTGGCTTAGTTGATTGGCTAGGGCAATAAATTGGTCAGCTACTTGATACATTGTTAATTCTGTTTTGGCTTCAGACATTAGATCCACTTTGTTGGTAAGTTAATTTTCTACTGAGTGTAACGTCTTTAATTGAAAATATCAGGTAAAAAATTATCGATTGGGATCTGAATCTACCAACACTTGGCCGTTACGTGAATCATAATATATCGATATAAGCGGTAGTAAGTTGAAGTAATAACGGCATTGGTCTGGGTTGATATATTGAGCTTGGTAATCAGATGTATCTTTATTAGCACTGCTCGATACGCTGGGACCATCCTGCAACAGAGTAGGCCAGACGGAAAGGCAGTCATTAACATTATTCAATCTTGGCGAAGCTTCGTAAGGTGGATAATTTTGTGCAGGGTAACCCCATTGGTTCATATCAAGTTCGCCATCGGTTCCAGCTTGACTGAAAATAGCTAGATTATCTGCTGGGCCTGAATACCCCATGGCGGCCCATTTTATATGGGCCAAGGTTATTGCCGAAGAAAATGCCCCGCCAGTGGTTTTTACACTGGCTATTCTAGCGTCTTGGCCTAAATCGACGAACCTAGGCAAAGCGATAATTGCGATGATCCCAAGTATGATAATAACCACGACAAGTTCAATAAGGGTAAAACCGTTATTAGCAGTGCTTTTGTTATTATGTAATGGCATCATATTATTCATAAGGGTGATTAAGCTGTTAATAGTAAACCAAAGACTAAGTGGTTCACAAATTTGTCGTTTTCTTTTAAGGAATACATTGAATGACTTCTCATTGGCAAGAGCTGTTTGAGCAACAACAATCTCAGGCATATTATCAACATTTGCAAAGCTTTATAGCCTCACAAAGGGTCAATAATAAAACCGTTTATCCACCTGATGATGAAGTATTCGCGGCTTTTGATTTAACACCGCTGTCAAAGGTTAAAGTGGTGATATTGGGGCAAGACCCTTACCATGGGCCCAATCAAGCTCATGGGTTGTCTTTTTCGGTTAAAAAAGGCATAAAACCGCCGCCATCATTAGCGAATATCTATAAAGAATTACGTAATGATATTGAAGGCTTTGTAATACCCGAACACGGCGATTTGACCCCATGGGCTAAGCAAGGAGTATTATTATTAAATACCGTGCTGACGGTAGAGCAGGGGGTAGCTCATTCACATGCTAAATCAGGCTGGGAGGTGTTTACTGATAATGTATTGAGTCGATTGAATCAGCAATCATCGCCCATTATATTTGTGTGTTGGGGAAATCATGCGATTAAAAAAGGTCGATTGATTACCGCACCTCATCATGTGCTGCAGGGGCCACATCCATCGCCATTATCTGCTTACCGTGGTTTTTTTGGCTGCGGTCATTTTTCAAGCGTAAATAAAATATTATTTGAACAGGGTAAAAAACCCATTAATTGGCAAGTTTGATAACAAAAAAGAAGGCGTGAATATGATATTCACACCTTTTTTTCAATACATCGTTATCAGAAAATCAATGTCATCGCGAACCATTCAGTTTTTAGCTACTGCTAATTATTGCGATTAACCGACAAGTGAGCTAATGAAATTAATGCTTGTTTGTAGTCATTTTCTGGGAAAATACTCAGTGCATCAATGGCTTTTTGTGCTTCGACTTGAGCTTTTTCTTGAGTATAAGTCAAGGCTCCAGACTCATCTAATGCGACTAAAATGTCATCAATTACTTTGGTTCCATCGCTATGCTTAATAGCGTCTCTAATCAATTTTCTTGCTTGATCAGAGCCGTTTTCCATTGCGTAAATTAACGGTAATGTTGGTTTCCCTTCAGCAAGGTCATCGCCAATGTTTTTGCCTAGCTCGTCGGCGTTAGCCGTATAATCGAGTAAATCATCGGTTAATTGAAAAGCCGTGCCGAGGTATTTACCGTAGTCAGCCAATGCTTGCTCTTGTTCTGGACTAACCTTAGCTAATACGCCGGCTAATTGAGTTGCCGCTTCAAATAACTTTGCCGTTTTACAGTAGATAACACGCATGTAGTTTGCTTCGGTGGTATCTGGGTCATTACAGTTCATCAACTGTAAAACTTCACCTTCTGCGAGCACGTTAGTCGTATGGGCAAGGACTTTAAGCACTTTCATGTTGTCTATCTCGGTCATCATTTGAAATGAGCGAGTGTATAAAAAGTCACCTACGAGCACGCTCGCGCTATTACCAAATAAAGCATTGGCCGTTTCACGGCCCCGACGCAGCGTCGATTCATCAACAACATCGTCATGTAATAAAGACGCTGTATGAATAAATTCAATAATTGCCGCAAGCTTAAGGTGATGTTCGCCTTGGTAGTCAACAGTTCGGGCGGCTAATACTGATAATAACGGGCGTAAACGTTTACCACCGCCATTGATAATGTAAAAGCCTAATTGATTGATTAGGGCTACATCAGATTCAAGTTGTTTGTATATCAGCTGATTGACTGCTTGCATATCAGTGTCAGCCAGTTGACGAATGGCGTTTAAATCCATAATAGTCTCTGGTTGTTGGGCGACAGGCTTTGCACCCTTAATTAATCATATCGAATTAGAGCGCATATCTTACAGGATATCAGTGCTATTTTTCAAAGTATGTATTTCCACAATTGAGCCGACAGAATCCTGATTTTGCGATAGTTTGCTGGATTACTCTCAATTCACCTATAAAACGTAGATCTAAATGAACACAACCATGTTAACTAAATTTTAAAGATGACACATTAGCTATTAATGAATAGTGTGCAGTAATAAGGTCTTTTTTATTTGAGAGTGAATTATGACTTGCCTGATGATAATTCTTCGCGTAGAATCCGCGCCCATTGTCATTAAAAGTTTTTTAGCACCTAGTCTCGTCAATAATATGAGTTAGTGTGTTAGTCATTTGGAGTAAAATAGCCATGTACGCTGTTTTTCAAAGTGGCGGTAAGCAACATCGTGTTGCTGAAGGTCATACAGTTCGTTTAGAAAAATTAGAAGTTGCTACTGGTGAAACCGTAGAATTCGATCAAGTTTTATTGATCGCTGATGGTGAAACAGTGCATGTTGGTGCTCCTTTAGTTGCTGGCGGTAAAGTCGTAGCTGAAGTAGTTGGCCACGGTCGCGGCGAAAAGGTAACTATTATCAAGTTCCGTCGTCGTAAGCATCACGACAAGAAAATGGGCCACCGTCAGTGGTTCACTGAAGTTAAAATCACTGCGATTAGCGCATAATTTAGGAGTCTAACTCATGGCACATAAAAAAGCTGGCGGTTCTACTCGTAACGGCCGCGATTCAGAAAGTAAGCGTCTTGGTGTTAAGCGCTTTGGTGGTGAATCAGTTCTAGCTGGTAACATTATCGTTCGTCAACGTGGTACTAAATTCCACGCTGGTGTAAATGTAGGTATTGGTCGTGACCATACTTTGTTTGCATTAACAGACGGTAAAGTAAAGTTTGAAGTTAAAGGCGCTAATAACCGTAAGTTTATTAGCATCGAAGCTTAACTCTTTACAAGCTAGATCTCGAAAGCCCTGCCTATGGTGGGGCTTTTGTGTTTTTTATATCACTAAACTATTATAGATAGTTTGATGGTTTTGTTATATGCAGTAGGCGATATCGTGATGAATACTATCTTCAGCGCTTTCCTGCAAACCCCATTGATTTGGGGCTATAATTACAGATTATGTGGCGTCAGGAGTCAGTATGAAGTTTGTTGATGAATCGAATATTCGCGTAGAAGCCGGTGACGGTGGAAGCGGTTGCGTGAGTTTTAGACGCGAAAAGTATGTTCCCGATGGTGGCCCTGACGGTGGTGATGGTGGTGATGGCGGCAGTGTATATCTGCAAGCTAACGAAAACCTCAATACACTGATTGATTACCGCTTTACTCGTTTTCATATGGCTGAACGTGGCACAAATGGCCGTGGTCGTGATTGTACTGGCCATGGTGGTAAAGATTTAGTTCTTCAAGTACCTGTCGGTACTCGTGCTATTGATCAAGACACTGGTGAGTCTCTGGGCGATTTAACTGCTAATGGGCAAAAGTTACTTGTGGCTAAGGGTGGTTTTCATGGTTTAGGTAATACTCGTTTTAAGACCAGTACTAACCGTGCCCCGCGTCAAAAGAGCTTAGGTACCCCAGGTGAAGTCCGTTCATTGAAGCTCGAGCTTTTATTGCTTGCTGATGTGGGTTTGTTAGGCATGCCAAATGCCGGTAAATCAACCTTTATCCGCTCGGTATCACGTGCGACGCCTAAAGTCGCTGACTACCCGTTTACCACTTTGGTACCCAACCTTGGAGTGGTTAATCCGCGTCCAGGTCAAAGCTTTGTTATTGCCGATATCCCAGGTCTAATTGAAGGCGCTGCTGAAGGTGCTGGCTTAGGTATTCGTTTCTTAAAGCATCTTGAACGTTGCCGTATGTTGTTACATATAATCGATATCGAACCCATTGATGGTACCGATCCAGTGTATTCTGCTCGTGCCATTGTAGGTGAGCTTGAAAAATATTCTCCAAAGCTAGCAGCAAAACCGCGTTGGTTAGTGTTTAACAAAATAGATTTGATACCTGAAGATGAACTTCAGCAAAAGATTGATCAAATCGTTAATGAATTAGATTGGCAGGGTGATGTGTACACCATGTCAGCGTTCAACAGAACTGGCACTGAAGAGTTAAGCATTAAAGTGCTTGATTATATTAGAAGTTTACCGGCCATTGTTGAAGAAATAATCCCTGATGCAGACGTCGAATTCAAATGGGATAATTATCATAGTGGTGAAGAAGAAATTACCAATGAAGATTATGATGATGACTTTGATGATGATTTTGATGATGATGATTATGATGTAGAAGTCATCTACCAACGCTAAATTGCTCATTTGAGGATTTCGTGTACGAAGATAGCCAAAATGAAATTACCCGTCTTGTAGTGCGCTGTGCGCAACTACTGTTGGCCTATGGTGCTGAGTCTGATCTTGTTGAAGAGATTAGCCAGCGCCTTGGTAAAGCGCTAGGTCTTGCTAGCATTGAGTTATCGATTTCATCTAATGCATTAGTATTAACTAGCTTAGTACAAGGACGATGCGTTACCACGACCCGTCGTATTCGTGCTCATGGCATTAATATGATGGTGATTTGTGAACTTCAACGCATTTGTATACTGACAGAAAAAGGTATTTATGGTGCTAATGAAGTTCGTAGACGCCTCGCTCATATTACTCCTAAATCGTACCCCGCTATTGCTGTAATTCCTATGATTGGTTTGTCATGTGCAAGCTTCTGTCATTTATTTGATGGTGATCTGATGGCGTGCCTAATCACATTTTTTGCCTCATCGACTGGAATGATGGTGCGGTTATTTCTTGCCTCGCGGCATTTCAATTTATTAGTTAACTTCTCGCTGACCGCGTTTGTGATCACTGGCATTGCCCAAATTGGCTACATTTCCTCTATTACCGAAACGCCTCAAGCGGCAATGGCGGCAAGCGTGTTAATGCTTGTCCCAGGATTTCCACTGATTAATGCCATTTCTGATATGGTTAAAGGCCACATGAATGTGGGTATTTCTCGTTGGGGCCATGCGACCTTGTTAACCTTAGCATCGGTTATTGGTATTACCATTGCAATGCAACTAGGGGGCATTTTTTAATGTTAACCTTAGCATCGGTTGTTACCATTGCAATGCAACTGGGGGGCATTTTTTAATGTTATCCCTGCTGAGTTTACTGTTACATGATGCTTTTTTTTCGGCGATACCCGCAGTCGGTTTTGCGATGGTGTTTAATGTCCCTAAGCGCTATTTAATCTACTGCGCCATAGCGGGTGCCATAGGTCATAGTTCAAGAACTTTTTTATTAAATTTTTCAATGCCAATTGAATGGGCGACCTTTGTTGCAGCTGCGATTGTTGGCTTGATCACCATTCAGTTCGCTAAACGTCACCTTGCGCCACCATTGATGTACGCCGTGGCGGCTATTATTCCTATGGTGCCAGGTACCTACGCATTCAATACTGTCATCGCATTAATTCAATTAACGGCACAAAGCCAAGTCAGTCCAGAGCTCAGTGCTCAGGTCATCGTAAACGGGTTAAAAACGGTGTTTATTCTAGGTGCGCTTGCTGTTGGATTAGCGTTACCTAGCTTACTTTACTATCGCAACAGACCGATTATTTAACGACAAGGATTTTGATATAATGCGTATCGCGATGATAGCTGCTATGGCTAACAATCGAGTCATTGGTAAAGACAATAAAATGCCCTGGCATTTACCCGAAGATTTACGCCACTTTAAGGCCATGACGCTATCTAAACCCGTGGTGATGGGCCGCAAAACATTTGAGTCAATCGGGCGGCCATTGCCTGGACGGCATAATATTGTGATTAGCCGTGATAGTCAGCTGAGTTTTGAGGGTGTGTCCTGCGTGACAAGCTTTGATGAGGCTATTACCCTTGCTGGTGATTGTGATGAAATCGTGGTGATTGGCGGTGGTCAGCTTTACCAACAAATATTGCCAAAAGCCGACGTTCTTTATCTTACTTTTATTGATGTCGATGTAGATGGTGACACCGTCTTTCCTGATTGGGATGATGGTTCTTGGGTTTTACAGAACTCAGAAAATGCAACAAACGACAAAGGATTGCAATATAGTTTTAACACTTTACACAAAAAGTGTTAAATTAGCAGTGTTTAACCCTGAAATTGGATGAACTGGCTATTTACACAATAAGCTAAGTTCATTGCTAAATAACTATAATTAGAAAGGAGTGTCAGATGCGTCTATTGCCTGTGGCTATTGCAGCCCTGATTGCAGCATCTTCTGTGTCAGCCCCTGTTATCGCCGATACAGATCAATTAGTTGCAAATATTTGTAATTATGTACAATCAGATGATAAACACCGTTTACGTAAAAAAATGAAACAAAATCGTGTTAAATTACGGAACGTTTATTCAGGTATTTATTGTGATGGCAGCAGTTTATTGCGTACTGCCTACAAGTCAAATGCTGACGATGTCGGGGAGTATATCGCTAAACGTTTACCCTCTTCTGACCTTGCCAATCCTGAAGCCGATGGTAAAACAATTTTAGATTGGGCTGCTGAAAATGGCCATAGTGAAAGTGCCATTAGTGCTGTGATCAAGGAACGTATAGGCGGTTAAGCCGCCCCGCTGATGGATTCTGATGATGTATCATCAGTCATCGAATGAGTACGATAATATAAACAAAATGCCGACATTATTTGTCGGCATTTTTTATTCTACGGCAAGCATTTATCAGCACAATATACGTACATCGTAATAGGTATTAGATTATATTATGTATTTAGATCGCATTATCTGTTTAGAGCATATTATCTGTTTAGATCATATTATCATTTTAGATCGCATTATCTGTTTAGCGCATATTATATGTGTAGATTATATCGTGTGCTTCATGACGTTATTCTACTAAACAAAAAAGGCCTTGTAGGCCTTTTTTGTTGTCGTGCAATACCATGATTGCTTTTACACTTTAAACTCGCGTACAGAGGCTTGTAGCTCTTCAGCAAGCACAGCAACTTGGTGACTCGATTGTGCTGTTTGGTCTGCTCCCGTCGATGTCTCTTCAGAAATCGCAGCAATGTGCTCGAGTTTTTCTGAGACTTGTTGGCTAACAATATTTTGCTCTTGTGCCGCTTGAGCAATATGGTTACCTGAATCGTAGGCTTTGTGAACAGACTTACTGATAGTTTCTAAGGCAATATTAGATTGCTCGTTCTTTTCAACACAGCTGTTAGCTTGGCCTCGACTCTGTTCCATTACTGCCACAGCTTCTTGAGTGCCGACTTGCAACACTTCAATCATTTGTTGAATTTCACTGGTTGAATGCTGGGTACGCGACGCCAAGTTACGCACTTCATCAGCAACAACAGCAAAACCTCGCCCTTGTTCGCCGGCCCTAGCGGCCTCAATCGCGGCGTTCAGGGCAAGTAAGTTCGTTTGGTCAGCAATACTACGAATGACATCTAAAATCGAACCAATAGAAGCACTATCGGAATGCACTTTGTTGATGACAATACCGGCTTTAGCGACTTCTTCAGCAAGCGCGAGAATGGTGTTTTTGCTTTCTTCTGCAAGCACACGCATGTGCTGAGCTTCCTGGTCGGCTTGTTTTATTTCATTGAGTGCTTGGTCTGCACTCATTGACACCTGTTGTGCACTTGAGCTCAGCTCTGTGGTTGCCGCCGCGACTTGATCAACTTGGCTTTTTTGCTCTTGAATACCAATGGTTGTCTGCGAGGTAATTGCAGAGGTTTCTTCAGCCGCAGCCGCTAATTGGTTTGAGCGATCAACAATTCCAACAATAAGACTGCGGAGACTGTCGACTAACCTGTTGCAGTTTTTGGCTAATTCTGCGAATTCATCGTGTCCCGTGTCATCCAATTTATGGGTTAAATCACCTGATGCCAGAACATTCAGGGCTTTATTGACTTTTTCTAACGAGCGGGTTAATGGTTTTACCACTGCAATACTGACAATAATGGCGACAATGATGGCGATTAATACCACTAATAAGGTTTTAATGGTTGCTGAATCGATAATTTCAATGGCTGCGTTACTGATCTCCATGGCAAAGTTATCGATTGATTTAGCGAGCACTGTCATTCTTTTATTGACTGTTTTTGCTGCACTTTGAGTGTTAGTAAGCATTTTAGCGGCAGCAAAATCATGATTTAGTTGCTTTTGTTTCAATGCCTGAATCGAATCTGCTCCATTCAGTAATTTAAGCACTTTCGCTGATTCAGTGGTGAGATCTTCTAAGGTTGAATTATTTACAATACCGTTACCTTGACGATTAATGTAGTCAAGTTTAGCCTTAGCTTCACTGGTTAAGTAATCCAACTCTTTGATGATAAGGTCATATTTGCTTTGTTCAGTAGCGGCCACAAGGTCATAAATAGTGGTGATCATATTGATAAAAGTACTGTCAATGGCGCTTGCTGTGGCAGCGAGGCTTTTCTCGGTATCGTTTTCACTGGTTTCAAGGTCAATGATATCCAGTAATATCGATGATGCATCGTCAGCGGAATTTTCGAAATTACTGCGTAGACTAAGTAATTGCTCTTGTTGACTTAGCGCTCTTTCACGCTCTGCGATCATGTTTACGGCACTTTTTTCATAAGCGCGGTAGCTTTTAGTGAGACCTATCAGAGGTGTTGTCAGTTGTGACTGGGATTTAACTAAGGTGTTTAGACGAGTCAGATCGGATTCAAATGTGTTATCTAAGTTGGTTAGCTTTTTCTCTATCGCTGGAATTTTCGATGAATGAGTACTGTAATAAGCAAATAGTGCTTCAATTTGCTGGGTGCTTAGGTTCTCACTTAAAATACTCGTGGTTTCAAGTGCAGGTAAACTGATAGTTTTAAGAATCGTCGTGCCATCTTTAATACTATTGTTACTCAGCATGTTCACACCACCGAGGACCATCAGTAACAGCGTCACCACAGTAAAACCGCCAATGACTCTGGTCGCTACATTTATTTTCATACAGTACTCCGGCTATTATTATTATTATTTGATGCTGATTTTTATCTTGTAAGTGCGATCGTATATTAGAATATCGAATTTATTAAAGGGTGGTTGTATCGATGGTAATGTAATAAACGCTACAGTTAACTATCGGCTAAATGCTACTTTAGTTTAACGTTAAATTAACTTTTTTTGAGTGATTTTTTCATTTTTTTCAAGATGCCATAAGGTTAAGTGTTCTCCCCAGCAGCAGCCAGTATCTAATGCGAGAATGCGCGCATTATTAGTCTGGCCCATTAAAGCAGCCCAATGACCGAAGACTAGGGTGTATTGTGGTACTGTTTTTGATGGGAGTTCAAACCATGGACGTAATTGGGCTGAGTGTTGTTCGCTTGGCGGTGATTTACACTTAAAATCAAGATGACCATCGAGGTGCAAAAATCTCATCCGAGTTAATGCATTAATACCGTAACGTAGTCTGTCGATACCGGTTAATGTGGGGGACCACTGTTCTGCATCGTTGGTATACATTTGGGCAATTAATGCGGTTAAATAATCGTCTTGCTGCAATGCTAAGCTAACTTGCTTTGCTTCATGTTTAAGGGTTGCTATATCCCACTGAGGAGGCACGCCGGCATGGGTCATGATGATATTATGTTCGGGCAAGGTTCTGACTAACGGTTGTTGGCGGATCCAATTAACCAAACCATCAATATCGGGTGCATTGAGTAACGCTTCAAGATGATCTTGTGGATTGGCTCGCTTTAATTTTCCGTGCAGAGCCAATAAATGTAGATCATGATTACCGAGCACCACTTTAGCAGAGTCTTGTAATGACTGGAAAAAACGCAGAGTGTCTAACGATTCAGTCCCTCTGGCAATAAGATCGCCCACTGCCCAAAGTTGATCTTTGGATGGATTAAACGCTACTTTTTGGAGTAATAGTTGTAATTCGGAATTACAGCCCTGAACATCGCCAACAAAATAATGGGCCATGAGTTATTGAAGTATCCCCGGGACAGCAAGGCGAAAAGGTGGGATTGTCGCTAAAAAACGCTCTCCTTTATGATCTTCCATACCATAAAATCCTTGCATAAAGCCCACTGGCGTCTCCATCACTGTACCACTGGTATATTGGTAAGCAGTATTAGGCGCAATAGTGGGTGTTTCTCCGACTACACCAGGGCCTTTTACTTCATTCTGTTTGCCGTCAGCATTGGTGATAATCCAATGACGGTCTTTCAGGGTCACTTTGTTATCACCTAGATTGATGATGGTAATGGTATAGCTAAAAAGATATTTATTATCAGCGACATCTGATTGTTGCTCTAAATATTGGGTGTCGATTTTAATTTTAATAGGCGATTTAACTTGGCTCATATTACATCCTAAAGCGAAAGGGCATGCTCTTTATGCATACCCTTATGATTAATCTTTTTTGTCACACAGCATATTAGCCATTGCCACATATTGCGGGACACTAATTTGCTCTGGACGCAAACTCGAATCAACTTGAAGTGTTACAAAATCCTCGTCTGATAGTAATGTTTTCAAATTATTACGCAACGTCTTTCGACGCATATTAAATGCTGTCGTGACTAAGTGCCTTAATACGTGGACATCTTTACACGGCCAAGGTTTGACTTCAAAAGGCAATAATCTAATCACTGCAGAGTCAACTTTGGGCGCCGGGGTAAAGCTTTCCGGTGGCACTTCTAATACGGGTACCACTTGGCAATAATATTGTGCCATTACGGTTAAACGTCCATAAGCTTTAGTGCCAGGGCTCGCCGATAAGCGCAAGACCACTTCTTTTTGCAACATAAAATGCATGGTTTCTATTTGTTCAGCAAACTCAAACAAATGAAACATAAGTGGTGTTGAAATATTGTAAGGCAGATTGCCAAACACTTTCATTTTTTTGCCAGCTTGTTGCAACTGACCAAAATCAAACTGTAACGCATCACCTTGGTGAATGGTTAGCTTGTCTTTAAGTATTGGATGATATTGTAAGCGTTTAACTAAGTCGCGATCTAATTCAACCACGGTTAAGTTATCAATCATATCTGCAACAGGCTCAGTTAAGGCGCCTAGGCCTGGTCCAATTTCAACCATAACATGATTATTATCTGGAGCAATAGCGCCTACGATACTGCTAATCACGCCTTGGTCGGTTAAGAAGTTCTGTCCAAAACGCTTTCTGGCCGTGTGGCCTAAATGTACTTTATTACTCATTAAAATGGGTTACTTACTTTTTGAGGCCAATTCGATGGCTTTGTTTAATGCACAGGTAAAACTGCCGCAATCTGCTTTACCACTTCCAGCCAACTCGAGCGCGGTGCCATGATCGACTGAGGTGCGAACATAAGGTAAACCTAAGGTGATATTGACCGACTTACCAAATCCTAATGATTTAAGCACAGGTAATCCTTGGTCATGATACATGGCCAATACGACGTCAGCTTGTTCAAGATACTTAGGTTGAAATAAGGTATCTGCTGGCAACGGGCCAACAATATCCATGCCTTGTTCTCGTAACTCATTGAGCGCCGGTATGATGGTATCAATTTCTTCACGACCTAAGTGACCGTCTTCTCCTGCATGTGGATTGAGCCCACAGACATAAATTTTAGGTGAGCCTAAACCAAATTTGCTGACTAATTCGCGGTGCAAAATAGTAATAATATGATGCAATCGGTCGCGAGTAATCGCTTTTGCAACGTAGGCCAGTGGAATGTGAGTGGTCATTAGCGCCACTTGTAGACCAGGCGCGGCCAACATCATCACCACATCAGCACAGTTGGCTTGCAGTGCAAAATACTCAGTATGACCACTAAACGGGATACCCGCTTGGTTAATAATCCCTTTATGTACGGGACCGGTTACGACGGCGTCGAATTCATTCGACATATTTTTTTCACCGGCATAACGCAAGGTTTCTACTACATAGGCACTGTTTGCTTCATTCAACACACCACACTTAGCCTCTTCGGCTAATGTAAAAGGAGCAATGGTTAATGTTCCTGCCGTTTGTGGTTTCGGTGGCTGCGATGGTTGATAAGGCCTGAGTTGTAAAGGCAGTCCAAGCATTTTAGCTCGTGTGATGAGTAAATTGGGATCGGCACAGACAACTAGCTCAACAGGCCAGGCCTGTTGAGCGAGTTTGATGACTAAGTCGGGACCAATACTTGCTGGTTCACCTGGGGTGATGGCAATACGTTTAGTCATTAATTTTGCTTAGCCTCGTTTGCTTGCTGGCTCAACGATTTCGATATACGCTTCAGAACGCATTTCGTCTAACCAGGTTTGTAACTCTTCATTAAACTTACGACGGAAGATTAATTGATGAGCACGGTTGCTGTTAAATTGCTCTGTTGCATCGGTTGTACGACGCGATTCAAGTTGAACAATATGCCAGCCGTGCGTTGAACGGAATGGCTCACTGAATTGACCTTCTTGAAGACTCGAAAGGGTTTGAGAGAACTCTTGCACATACATGCTTGGGTCTGCCCAACCTAATTCGCCACCTTTAGCAGCAGAACCAGGATCTTCTGAATACTGACTGGCTAATTTAGCAAAATCAGCGTCACCAGAACGAACTTGAGTTAAAAAGTTGGCCAACATTGCTTTAGCACGATCTTCCGATAGGATTGGCGATGGCTTGAGTAGAATGTGGCGTGATTTTACTTCCTCAACTTCTTGGGTTTGCAAACCACGAGTGTCTACTACTTTAATAATATGAAAGCCGGAACCCGATTTAATCGGACCAATAATGTCGCCTTTTTTTGCGGTATTAATAACTTCTGCAAACAAGGTCGGCATTTCGTTAATGTTCATAAAGTCCCATATGCCGCCTTCTAATGCTTTAGGACCTGATGAAGACGCGATAGCTGTGCTACGGAAATCCTCTCCACCATTTAAACGTTTAAGCACGATATCTGCACGACTGCTAGCACTTTCGAGTTGTTCACTGGTTGGGCTACTTGGCACTTCAATCAGAATGTGACCAATTTGGAACTCAACATCTTTTAAGCCTTGTTCTTGAATTAATTTAACTAAGCCGCTAATTTCTTGTGGCGACACTTGAATACGGCGTTGCACTTGGATACGCTGAATTTCACCTAGGGTGACTTCTTGACGTAACTGTTCGCGATATTGGCTAAAGCTGGTGCCTTCACTTTCAATCGATTGTTGCATTTGTGCAACGGTCATTTTTTGTTCTTTAGCGATATTGGCAATGGTTTGGTCTAATTGCAAATCACCAATTTGTAAGCCGATACGTTCAGCCATTTGCATTTGCAAATGGGTTAAAATAAGGCGTTCAATAACTTGAGTGCGTAAAGCATCATCAGAGGGTAATGTTTGTTTCGCTGCTTTAGCATTGGCTTTAACAGTCGTAACCATGTTGGTTATTTCACTTTCAAGAATGATACCATCATTAATTTGTACTGATACGCGATCTAATGGCATTGGTGCTGCAACACTGGTATGGCTCACAGCCAGTGCTAGTAATGCAAAAATTATTTTTTTACTGTGTTTCATCCACAAAATCCTTGGCACATTCGATTCAATATAAACTGGCGATACATCGCCAAAATAAGGTTACTACTTCATACACAACAGCGTGTTTGTTGTTATTGGACTATGAGTTTATCGCTAGGTTCAGCAATCTATCACAAAAGAATGCTAATTCCTCAAGTAAAGTGGTTTACGGTAGTTAAATAAGCCTTCATTTAACATGTCGTCGACCCCTAACGGACCCGATCCCCCTAAGCCTTTAATGACAAAGTTCAGGTAAACACCGCTTTCAAACTCCTCACGTCCGTCAATGGTTTCTGATAAATCATCATCGTAGTTGGTTTTGATACGATAATGATAACTCAGACGCAATGCCCAGCAACATGATTCGTATTGCACGCCAGTGTAAGTTTCAATACTACGAGATTCATTGAGGTCGTAATAGTAGTTACCCACAAAATATAAGTTGTCACTAATGGGCCACGATGCACGCACACCAGCCTGCGAAATATCTACTTGGTCATTGGTGTTGGTATTGAGCAAGTCGGGTACATAACGATAACTTAGTTGCAATAATCTGTCATTACTTGGACGATAATCTAAGGTGACTTCATTCTTTTTATTTTTACCCGTTTCAGTATCGTGCTGAACCGAACCACTGACAAACCAATCTTTGTATAACTGGGCATCTAATTCAGCTGCCAAGACCGACGTTGACTGAGTGGCTTCTTCGTAGGTATTTTCAATGCTGACTTTTGAGTTTTCTAAATAGATGATTTGACCCACGCTAAACTTAAGTTTTTCGCGGTTAGTTTGATCAAACAAACGAGTGGTGAAACCTAAGGTAAACTGGTTGGCATCTGCCACGCGGTCTAAACCTGAATATTGGCGATCGCGGAATAAACCATAATAGTCTTCTTGCAATTGTGCGGTGTCATAAATACCAATATTGGATTGATCTTCATAGCCGACATAAAGATATTGGATCTGGGGTTCGAGCGTTTGACGGTATTGCTCGTCAAACAGTTGTGTTGCCCGCTCAAAATTGACCTGACCATGTAAACGCGCTTGTGGAATCGTGCGGCTTATACTGTCGTCTAATGTTGAGTCGTCGTCGATATTTTGTTGCCAATACTGAGTTTGCAGTAATTTAACTTCACTGGTAAACGAGCCTGCAGGTCCTTGAATTGGCCAAATTAAGCTGGGCACTAAGTGTAAGCGGGTTGCTGTATTGTTCTCGTTATCTTGATGTCGAAAATTGGTCAGTTCAGAATTAAACCTGAAGTCGATAGAATTAATAATGTCTGCAGAACGATAGTTAAAGTTTAACTGTGGCATCACTTGATACGGTTTTTCATCTTCGCCAAGTACTTTAATGTCTTGTACTCGCATGTTGAAGTCCCAGTCACGTTCAAAATAACTGGCTTCACCAATACGTGATAACTGGTTGTCGGTTGACTGATTGACGTCGGAATTTAAATCGTTGAAATAATTATTATCAGATACATCTGTATAATTTGCTCTTACCCGCCAATTGTCATTCACCGCACCTTGATGACTCCAGTGGTAAAGGTAACGATTTGCGTTATTAGTGAGCTTATTATCACTGCCTAAATATTCAAAATTAACTTGGCCATTCTGACGTTCACCCGCCAAATATCTGAATTCAGTTTTGCTGTATAAACCACGAGATGACATATAGTCTGGCGTAAACGTTAAATCAAATTCTGGCGCGATATTCCAATAATACGGGGTACTAACTTCTACACCGTTAGTGGTACTGGTACTAAAGCTTGGGAATAGAAAGCCTGATTTACGTTTATCTGATACTGGGATCGTCATATACGGAATGTATAACACTGGGATGTTGGCAATACGCAGTTTGGCATTCCAAATTTCGCCCCATTCTTCTTCGCTATCAATTTTGATCATTTCAGCTTCGAGTAACCATGATTCATCACCGGGAGGGCAGGTAGTGAAGTTAGTTTTTGTCAGCAATAGATTATTGTCTGAAGTGATCTGAAGCTTTTCTGCGTCACCATGCACTTGTTGTCCATGTAACCAATATTGAGCGCCTTTCAGAGTGGCATTATTGGCGCTCATTTGTGCTTCTAATGAATTAGCGGTGACGGTAAATAACTCATCTTTAAATATAAGGTTACCGTTTGCATTTAAACGTTGCTGCTTTTGATCCAGCACGGCATTGTCAGCGGCAATATGACGACCTCCTTGGCTGAAACTCACATCACCCGAAAACTCTGCCTGGTTATTGTAAGCGACGGTGGATTGATCGCTAATGATAACAATCTGATCGTCTGAGATGCCAGTTAATGCTGCGCGGTCTTCGAATGAACGAGAAACCGGAGGAACTACAACGCATTGCAACGCAGGCGCTGGTGTCGTTGTTGGCTCATCAGCCAACACGATATTTGGGAGTAGGCATAATGCCAGAAAATAACGGATCTGCATTGTTGTCAATAATTTATGAATTCTGATGCTGGAAAAGTTTTGGAGAGAAAAGATACTCAGCTAAATGAAACATTCCATTCTTTAGCTGTTTCCAAATGTTATGCTGGCTATAATAAAGCAATTTTTAGTTAAGAGCCATTGAGATGATTTTATCTGATCCAAGATTTATCGCGTTAAGTGACTGGTTAAACCAATATTTCGGCGATGGAGTTGCCATTAACTTGATCTGTGGTGATGCCAGTTTTCGACGCTATTTTCGTATTCATCATCAAGATAACCATTATATTGTCTCTGATTCGCCCATCGATTTAGTGCCCATCGCCCCTTTTGTTGCAATAGCAAAGGCCTACCAACGCGTTGGGCTACTGGTACCCGAAGTGCTTGCAACCTGCGATGAGTATGGTTTTGTTTTGCAAACTGATGTGGGTGAGTTACAACTATTGTCGGTGCTCAATAAAGACAATGTAGCCGACTATTATCAGCAGGCATTAAATTTACTCCCGGTGATTGCGACTGTGACCGATACCGAAAATGGACCGTTAGCAGATTACGATGGTGCATTTGTGGCGAGAGAGTTAGCTATTTTTGTTGATTGGCTATTAAACAAACATTTAGATTACGTATTGACGGACAATGAGCAAAAAATGGTGACGTCAACGTTTAGTGCGTTGACCCAAAATGTGCTTGCACAACCCAAAGTGGGGATGCACCGTGACTACCATAGCCGTAATTTACTGATAAATGATCATGCATTAGCGGTTATCGACTTTCAAGATGCGGTGCATGGGCCGGTGACTTATGATGCGGTATCATTGCTGCGCGATTGTTACGTGCGTTGGCCAGACGATATTATTGATCACTTGATGAGGTATCACTATCAACTTGCAATAGATCATAAATTGATGGCTAAAGAGGTTAAGTTTTCAACCTATAAACAATGGTTTGATTTAATGGGCTTACAGCGCCACATTAAAGCGGCAGGTATTTTTGCGCGTTTATACCATCGTGATGGCAAAGACGGTTATCTAGCTGATATTCCATTAACCTTACAGTATATAGCCGATATTGGGATGCAATACCCACAAATTGCTGATTTTGGCGTATGGATTAAAAAGGTGATTTTACCGTTAGTAAACCATAAGATCATCAATGAGGCGGTAAGCGAAGCATGAAAGCGATGATTTTAGCTGCGGGACGTGGGGAGCGTTTACGACCATTAACCGACTCGTTACCTAAGCCGTTAGTGAGTGTTGCGGGTAAACCCTTAATTGAATATCACTTAGAAAAATTGGCGTTAATCGGTGTGACCGACGTGGTAATTAATCAAGCTTGGTTAGGGTATAAGTTACCTGAAATGTTAGGCGATGGGAGTCGTTGGGGACTGCAGATTAGCTACAGTGAAGAAACCACGGCTTTAGAAACCGCCGGTGGCATAAAGCAAGCATTACCTTTGTTGGGTGACGAGCCTTTTTTAGTGATCAATGGTGATATTTTTATCGATCACTTGCCCGATATGACCGCGGCTTATCAGCGAGTGAGCCAAGGTGATGCCTTGGGCTATTTATGGTTAGTCGACAATCCAGACCACCATCCGGTAGGCGATTTTTCGATTGCTGCGCAAGGGCAATTAACCTTGCAGGATGAACAAAGGTTAACATTTGCTGGACTGGGGATTTATCATCCTCAATTATTTAGTGCATTGCCTCAAGGTAAGCATGCTTTGGGACCGTTATTGAAACAGTCGATTACCCAACAGCGGATCTATGGTGAATATTTTAATGCTTATTGGTGTGACGTAGGAACACTCGAGCGGCTTGAACAGTTACAAACACGTT
This sequence comes from Shewanella sp. CAL98-MNA-CIBAN-0140, assembly GCF_040309905.1. Lineage (NCBI taxonomy): Bacteria > Pseudomonadati > Pseudomonadota > Gammaproteobacteria > Alteromonadales > Shewanellaceae > Shewanella > Shewanella sp. CAL98-MNA-CIBAN-0140. The sequence continues at coordinate 11,791 of NZ_JBEOPI010000017.1, read as the reverse complement.
TAGTCTCTTTGTTGTTGCCTTAAGTTAGGTCAAATGATGGGCGCACAGTGGCGTAATTATTTTAAATATAGTGGAAGAAAAAATGCGAATTTGGGGTAAAATTTTTGGGTTTATCATTGGGTTTATGTTTGGGCGTTTTTTCGGGGCAATATTAGGGTTATGGTTAGGTCATGCTTTTGATAAACGCCAAGGATTTAAGTCGTTAATTCGTAAAGGTAGTGAACGTCAGGCGATGTTTTTTAATTCCACCTTTGCGGTTATGGGTCATGTAGCCAAAGCCTCTGGGAGGGTGACCGAAACTGATGTTCGCATTGCGACTCTGTTAATGGATCAAATGAAGCTGTCTGGGCAATCACGTGTCGATGCGCAAACCGCTTTTCGTCAAGGTCGCCAAGCGGATTTTGATTTACTCAAGCAGCTAGAACTGTTTCGACAAGCCACACAAGGCCGGGTTGAGTTGGCGCAGATGTTTTTGGAAATCCAAATTCAAACTGCTTTGACTGATGGTGAATTACATGCAAATGAAAAACAAATATTGTCAGTGATTGCCGCTAAACTTGGTCTTGGTGCACAACTTGATGCCTTACTGGCTCGTTGGCAAGCAGAGTTTAGCCATCATCAGGCGCCGCAAGGTAATAAAATTTCGCTGATTGATGCCTATTTGTTACTCGGGGTAAAAGAATCTGCTAGCGATCAAGATATTAAACGAACCTACCGAAAATTGATGAATGAACATCATCCTGACAAGCTTGTGGCAAAAGGGTTACCAGCTGAAATGATGGAGTTGGCTAAAACCAAAGCTCAAGATATTCAAGTCGCTTACGAACGCATAAAAACCTCGCGTGGAATGCGTTAATTTTACACTGAGAGTAGACCAAGCAAAGGACTGAAGTACGTGATGAAAATAGTGGTATTAGATGGTTATACACTTAACTCAGGTGATTTGAGTTGGCAGGCGCTTGAAGCGCTAGGCCAGTGTGATATTTACGATCATACAACACTCGATCAGGTGGTTAATCGCTGTCACGAAGCAGATATAGTACTGACCAACAAAACCCTGTTAAGCGCAGAGACCTTAAAACAACTGCCCAGGTTAACCTACATCGGTGTGCTCGCGACCGGCACCAATGTGGTCGATGTTGAGGCGGCGACAGAGCAGGGTATTAGCGTTACCAATATTCCTGCCTATGGTCCAGATGCTGTGGCACAAATGGTATTTGCGCATATTTTGCATCATCATCAACAGGTGGCGTTACACAATCAAGCTGTTAAAGCTGGAGAGTGGGCTGCTAATAGAGATTTTTGTTTTACCTTAAGCCCATTAACCTCGCTAAAAGGCCTAACCTTAGGTGTTGTCGGTTATGGCGATATTGGCCAACAAGTGGCAACATTAGGCGTGGCGTTTGGCATGAAGGTGTTGATCACCAGTGCCAAACCTAAAACCGCTTTACCCAAGGGCGTTCACTGGTGTGAACTGGAGACGTTATTAACCCAAGCCAATATTGTGTCACTGCATTGTCCACTTAATCCATTAACCAAACACATGATGAATAAATCCAGTTTAGCTTTACTTCCATCCGGTTGTTTACTGATTAATACTGCCCGTGGTGATTTAATTAATGAAGCAGATTTGGCCCAATGGTTAAATGACCATAATGGCTTTGCCGGAGTCGACGTATTATCGACTGAGCCACCGAGTGCGAGTAATCCACTACTCAGTGCCGCCAATATTAGCATCACGCCGCATATTGCATGGGCGACATTACAAGCCAGACAAAATCTACTCAATATTGCCATTGAGAATGTGCGCCATTTTCAGCAAGGTAAAATGTTGAATATAATCAATGGCTAAAGTAGTCGATAACAATGAGTGCTCTTAGCCACTCGCATTCTTAGCAACGAGCACTAATCACGGTCGCTTAAACTCTCATTTAGAACGGAGTTCTGCACATGTCACTATGGAAAGTCCTGTTTGATTTTGTCGATAAAGAGCGCACCAGGTTTGATAACGTGCGTCATGATACCCATGCGCTGCAATTTGAAATTGAAGCCAACATTCATTTTTTTGTTGATGGCGTAGCGCAAGCTGTTAGCACCGCAGACATTATTAACGGCCTAGAAACCAAAGCGTTTGAACATGCGATGCTGTCGGGATTACATATTCGCCAGGGTAAGTTAGCGTCGCGCACCATTGAGGGTTATAAAGAGTTTGATAAGTATTTAGGTGAGCCAAGTGATGTGCTGGTTAAAAATCTGTACCTGAAAATAACGCTGCTGCAAAAACTGATTAACGCAGGTAAGCTTGATCAAGATCGTAAGCTTAAAGCACTGTTTCGTTTACTGATGTTAGTCCACTTTCATTTAGCCAATAAACCACTACCTAAACCACGGCCTAAAGCAACAAACTAAACCGCAGATAATCTGCGGCTTAGTTTGTTGTTAATTAACTTTAGTTTGATCCAGTTCACTCCAGCTTTGCTTAAAACAATACCTTAATCTTACTGGCAACCGTTTTGGCTTTTTCGATGGCTTCTTCAACCGTGTTGTCTCTGGCTAACGCTACCCCTAAACGACGGCGTCCATTAATGTCTGGTTTACCAAATAAACGCAGTTGAGTATCAACAGGCGCGAGTGCTTCAGCCATGCCTTGGTAACGGATATTGGTTGATGTGCCTTCAGCCAGAATAACCGCAGAGGCGCTGGGACCGTGTTGCACAATATTGCTGATGGGTAAGCCTAAAATGGCGCGCACATGTAAGGAAAACTCTGACAAATCCTGACTGATTAAGGTGACTAAACCGGTATCATGTGGTCTGGGTGACACTTCAGAAAAATACACCTCATCACCTTTAATAAATAGCTCTACACCAAACAGTCCATATCCACCTAAGGCTTCAACAACTCGCTGACTCATGGCTTGGGCTTTGTGCAATACCTTCGCGGGCATGGCTTGTGGTTGCCAAGATTCACGGTAATCACCGTCTTCTTGCCGATGACCAATCGGGTCACAAAAGTGGATGCCATTGACCGCACTGATGGTCAGTAAGGTGATTTCATAGTCAAAAGGAATAAAGGCTTCAACAATCACCCGACCTTGACCTGCTCGGCCACCTTCTTGAGCATAAGCCCACGCCGGTTGAATTTGCTTTGCCGTCTTAATCACACTTTGGCCTTTACCCGATGAACTCATCACAGGTTTAACCACACAAGGCATTCCAATGGTGGCAACAGCTTGTTCAAATTCATCTTGGTTGTCGCAAAAAAAGTAAGCTGATGTGGGCACGGCTAATGTTTCTGCCGCCAAGCGTCGAATGCCTTCGCGATCCATGGTTAGTTGGGTCGCCTTTGCTGTCGGCACCACCCGCAAGCCTTGTTGCTCCAGTTCCAATAACGTTTTAGTCGCAATCGCTTCGATTTCAGGGATCACCAAGTCAGGCTGCTCGAGTTCAATAACCGTTTTGAGTGCATCGGCATCGAGCATGTTGATCACATGAAAACGATGAGCAATTTGCATGGCTGGTGCATTCGGGTAGCGGTCGACCCCAATCACCTCAATGCCGTAACGTTGTAATTCTATGGCGACTTCTTTACCGAGTTCGCCACAGCCTAACAACATCGCTTTGATTGTGCCTGGGGTGTTTGCTGTGCCAAAAGTCGTTGGGGTTGCTATGGTCATGTGCGGCCTTACTAAATAGGATATATTTTTATATGAAGAACAGTGTAACGAGATATGGTGTTATAAATCCAACAGAAAAAGCATTGTTTAGCTAAACCAAGGGGGATAAGGCGATAAAATGTGAGCGATGATTGTGTTTTATGGCGATAAGTAGGTGTTTGTATGCTTGAAATAAATGCTCTGCATGTGATAAAAAATAGCTGAATAAGCCAACATCATTGACTACATCGCTGATGTTGGCTGTGCCATTGGAATCGATTGCTCAGGGCGATATTAGTTAACCAACAGCTCTGCTGCAGTTAAAATCAATTCAGGAGCCGGGCGAACTTTATAGTTGGGATTAACATATTGAAAATGGATTAAGCCGGTTTTGTCTGCCACGTATACCGCAGGCACAGGCAACACCAAGCGTTTATCACCTTGTGGCGTGGTAAACAGGGTATTGTCGACATTCAGCTTAGCTTGGTAAGTCTGGGTGGTTTTTTCACTGGTGTAATACGCCAAACCAAAAGCTTGTGAAGCGGCCATTGATGCATCGGACAGCAGTAAATAATCCAGTTTTTTAGTCGTTATCGAGGCGCGCATTTTTTCTGGGGTGTCGGGTGAAATCCCCACCAACTGAAAACCTAGCTCAATGAGTTTAGGTTCAATGGCTTTGAGCTGACCCATTTGCGAATTACAAAATGGACACCAGCCGCCACGATAAAAGAAAAAGACCGTGGGTTTTTGGGCTACCAATTGACTCAGATCAACCGCTTTTCCATCAACATCTTGCAGTGTAATTGCCGGAATTTGATGACCATTAAGCAGGGGGATTACATGATTTTCGTCACTGGCAATGGGTTTAGCCACACTGGCTAAACTGGCTAAACTGGTTAGGGTCAGTGCGGTAGCGATAAGTAGCGTTTTTAGCATAGTAAGTCCTTGTGAAGTGATGTCCCAACAACAATAGACCATAGCATAAACAAAATAATTTCATCCAAACACAAAAAAGGCGCCTAAGCGCCTAGTTGATTAAATAGCGTGATGCTATTTAATCTTTTTGTATTTTACCGTGCTACTGGCTTTACCGACTTTAACCCGACGTCCATCCATGTTTTTCTCGGCAATCATCTGCTCGCCCACGTTATCGCTACGTTGTTGCTTTTTAGCAAAGCTACGGCGTTGTTCAATTTGCTTAAGCAATACCTCACGGCTGCCGACTTCGTAACCTGGCACTGTGACCCGGCGGATTTTCTGGCCGATTAATTTTTCAATGTCCGCTAAGGTGCGTTCTTCTTCGCGGCTCACAAATGAAATGGCAACACCGGTTTTACCCGCACGACCAGTACGGCCAATACGGTGGACATAATCTTCGGCTAAAAACGGTAAATCGTAGTTAACAACATATTCTAGATTTTGGATGTCGAGTCCGCGAGCAGCCACTTCGGTGGCGACTAATACGCGAATTTTACCTTCAACAAATTCACGCAGTGCACGACGACGGCTACCTTGGGCTTTCTCGCCATGAACCACACCAGAAACAATCCCGTCTAAGTTTAGCTCTTTCACTAATTTATCTGCCGCATCACGCGTCGCGGTGAACACTAAGACACGTTGCCAATTTTTAGTGCCAATTAACTCAGATAATAATTCATGTTTACGACGTTGCTCAACCGGATACACCACTTGGCTAACGGTGTCCGCCGTGGTGTTTTGCTTATCAGCGGCAATAATTTTAGGCTTATTAAGCATCTCATTGGCTAACTTTTTCACTTCAGTAGAGAAGGTCGCAGAAAACAACATGTTTTGGCGCTTTTTGTTTACCGCTTGGATAATTTTTTTAATATCAGCACTAAAGCCCATATCTAGCATGCGATCAGCTTCATCCAGGACTAAAAATTCAACGTTAGATAAACTTAAGTTACAGGCCACAATGTGTTCAAGTAAACGCCCTGGGGTAGCCACAATCACGTCAGCACCACGTTTAAGTTTCTGTGATTGAGAGTCCATTTTAACGCCACCGTAAATGGTTAATACCGTTACGTTAAGGTATTTACTGTAGGCGCTAATATTGTCGGCAACCTGCGCAGCAAGCTCACGGGTTGGCGTTAGAATTAAGGTGCGAGTGTTAGACGGTAGCGTCTCTTTGGGGGTGTCACACATTTTTTGTAAAATAGGCAATGCAAACGCCGCCGTTTTACCGGTACCGGTTTGGGCGCTGGCTAACACATCTTCACCACGACGGATCGCAGGGATCGCTTGTTGTTGAACGGGTGTCATAGCTTGATAACCGCACTCAGCGATCGCGCGTAGTAATTCTGGGGCGAAGCTAAAAGATTCAAATTTCATGGTGCAGTTCCTGTATGTACATCAAAACAAAGCGATTGATATGCGATTCAGTCAACATCAGTTAACAAAAAGTGTTCGCAAATTAATCTGGAATTTTATGGTTTAGAGCCCTATCTAATGGTCGATTCTATGCTTAATTTAGCGTGATTAACATCTTAGGATAGTTGAAAAACGTTAAGCCTGAATTAAGCGCCAATTTTGTGCCATAGATAAGCGGCCGCGGAGTATAACAAACTTTTGTATAAATCCTGAACTTTATCTGTGTCTGGCGCTAAGATTTTTTAGGCGATATCGTTCTAACGGAAATGACTCGATGGCAACGACATTGAGGTGTCGTGTTCTAGCAAAATCCGCGAACATGCTTTTTGACATTGAACTGCAGCCAGTACCCGTAGCAAATGTGCCGTGTCTAGTGATCCAAGCGCTTACCAAGGTAGCAATTTTTGCCTATTTCAACTGACAATTTTGGGCATCTTAGTGGTTTTTCTATCTTCATATTCGGTTCATATTTAGATTTAAATTCACATTCAGCTTAAATACTGGCCATCCGTTATCAATGATTTAGCCGACACTCATTATGATACTTAACGAGATGGTCGATGTTCATCGCGGCCTAGACCCTCTTGGCTTGGTTAACAAGATATCTCCGATCCAAGCATCGTCCTTTGTCGCGTGATAGCGCAAGACATAAAAGTGGCTGTCCGCTAAAGGATTTTATTGATTAAAGCAGAAAAAATCACCGAGAAACACCTAGCCCTCTTTTTCGTTATAATGCTCTACCCGTTATATACCCGTATTTAAAAGGTATTAAAAAGATCATGGATATCAAAGGAAACTGCATCTCATCAATAAACGATGAGCACGGCCCAATTTATGTTTACCAAACAAGGACCAGCCGGATCCTCAGCTTTGATGGGAAAATCTATCAAAGTAGTATGAAACTAAAAGACATTAATGGATTAGCTCTGGGCTACACTCAGGCCATGATGGCGGGTTTATTGTTTATCCCCACAGTAAAAACTGCCACGATTATGGGGCTGGGCGCCGGCTCAATGGCAAAAAACCTACTCAGTAGTTTCTCCGAGTTGCAGGTCCATGCGGTCGAATATCGTGCAGCCGTGGCCAAGACTGCAACAGAATATTTTTACTTACCCGACACGGATCGCCTGTGTATTCATATAGATGATGCGGTGAACTACATGAAACACACCGACATAAAAAGCGATATTATCTTTTCAGATCTCTACAACGCTAAGGGCATGGAACCGAAGCAAGTACAACAATCCTACTTGCGTGATTGTAAACAGGCACTGAACCAACAAGGTGTCCTCGTGCTTAATATCTGGCATACGACAGTTAACTTACGAGAAGAGTTAGATGAATTACTCGCGGGCGTATTTGACAACCAACTACTCAGTTTCGAAGTCGATAGTGGAAACACGATTGTTCTTGCATTCAAAAATGACATTCCCGCGCTAAAAGAACAAGATCTACTGGCTAAAGGTCAATGGTTGCAACAGGAAATGAACATTCCGATGGAACCTTATGCCAAATTACTGTTAGAGACACAAGATTTTTGCGAAGAGTGATGCGGATAGCTATTTTTACTGGCTACGTTATTAAGATATATCTTTGGTTTTATGATTGCTAGAAAGGGTGAATGCCTCCTATTGGTCAAGGCAATGGTTTGCTTATGGGCCTTAGCGCTTTTGCTGTCTAGCTAACACTATAGTGTATTCATTGTGACGCTGGCGCTTTAAAAGCAAGGGGATTGCCCTGACATGGATAAGTGAAGCGGGCTTAGATGTGGGCTTAGATGTGGGCTTAGATGTGGACTTAGATGTGGACTTAGATGTGGACTTAGATGTGGACTTAGATATGGACTTAGATGTGGACTTAGATATGGACTTAGATGTGGGCCTAGATGTGGACTTAGATGTATCGCTGCGCCGCGATGAATTCCGTAACCCCTGCGCCTATTATGGTCAAACGCCCATATTGCTAGCGGCCAGCTATCACCTAGCACCTGCTGAAGATGAAAGTCGCTACGGTAGGTAACTAGAAAGTATCTCGTCTTTCTAGGCCTTGACCGTATTCCGCCGCTAATAAAAAGGCCAGCCTCTATGGCTGGCCTCACTATTGAGTCTATTATCGGGTTAAATTGCCCAACCACCTAGATAGAACGCGACTAAACCGAGTGTAATGGCGATGACGCCAAGTCGCAGTTTACGCCACTCGCCGCTGCATATGCGGCCAATCACTAAGGTAACAAACCCAAGCATAATCCCAGTGACGATATTACAGCTTAAAATGATAAATACTGCGCAGGTTAGGCCTGCCATCGCATCCACTTTATCGTCAAAATCAAGCTTAGTGACGTTGCTTAGCATCAGTAATCCAACATACATAAGCGCTGGCGCGGTCGCATAAGCCGGCACTAAATAGCTTAACGGCGCTAAAAACATCATCATCAAAAACAGCAAGCCAACTATGGTAGCGGTCAGGCCCGTTTTGCCACCTGCAGCGGTTCCTGCAGCGGATTCAATATAAACGGCCGCAGGGGCACCGCCGACTAGGCCAGCAACAATACTGCTGACAGAATCTGATGTCAGTGCTTTACCACCACCCACAATATTGTCATTTTCATCAAGAAGTTCCGCTTGGCCTGCCACCGCTCGAATCGTGCCAGTGGCATCAAATATTGCGGTCATCACCAACGCCAACACAATCGGCAGTACCACTGGATTCAGTGCGCCCATAATATCGAGCTGGCCAATCAGTGATGTTTCCGACATCAAGTCAGGCAATGCAAATAAGCCTTGATATGTCACGTTCGGATCAAATATTAACCCAAAGACAGAGAGTCCGACAATCACCAGCAATATGCCACCTGGCATGCCTCGGCGCTCAAGCCCAATCGTCATAGCAAGGCCAATTATTGTTGCGATAACCGGTAAGCTATTAATATCACCAAGCTGTACGGGTAAACCGGCATCGTTGGAGACAATTAATTTCACGCTATTGGTCGCAATAAGCAGTAAAAACAAACCAATACCAATACCCGTACCGTGAGCGATACCGGTTGGCAAGTTCGTCAGTACCCACTGACGAATACCCGTGACACTCACAAAGGTAAATACGACACCCATAAGGAAAATAGCGCCAAGGGTGACAGGAATGGATATACCTTGGCCCAGCACCATACTAAATGCCGTAAAGGCCGTGAGTGATATTGCACACCCTATGGCCATCGGCAAATTAGCCCATAGCCCCATGAGTAACGAACCAAAAGCGGCAATTAAGCAAGTCGCGATAAATACCGCAGCAGGGTCAAACCCTGCAGTGCCAAGCATGTTAGGCACTACAATTACCGAATAAACCATAGCCAAAAACGTCGTTAAGCCGGCAATGACTTCACGTTTTAAGGTACTTCCACGGGCAGAAATATTGAAATAGCTATCCAAAAATGGATCAGAAGCAGCAGTCGAGTTAGAGAGAGTCTGTTCAGACTTCATAGATATTATACCTTTTGATCTCTTAAATATGAGTTAACCAATGATCATTCATTGGCGACACAGCTATGGCAGGTAGAGCCCCAATCGAGATAGACTTAGGTGAGAGATCCACTTGGCGCTTATGGCGTTAGTGACCTGCGAGTATTGTGGTAAACAAATTTGTTATCCACATGTCTGGTAAAATTTACTCTTACCAACATAGCTTTTGTTGGCGCGGAGTTTACAACAATCGACCATAAGGAAACAGGAAGCAGTTAACAATTTTTGTTACATAGATAAAACAACGCCCATAAACACACAAAAGTAACCGGCTGTTTTACCTGCCGCATCATAAAATGACTCACTGCAGTGACAACCACTCTCCAGTATGTATTGCCAATAACTTATCAGCGGCCTTAGTCCGGCAACTCAATGCCGATATGAAGGCATAACAGTGTTTGCCGCGAGTGGGCAAATTAACTCGCTGTAGTCGATTATCGAGGTCGAACATCGTTAGCTATTATTGCTGTGTATCCGTGAAGACGTGACAGTGAAGCGTTGTGGCCCAAAGTATTTTTAAGCTATGGCCTGCGGCCACTAACGTCGTGGCGCTTCACCCACACCAGACCAAGAGGAAACCAACGGCTGTTCCCTCTTGGAACTCCCAGCCGCCCCGCAACATTTTCAAACAGCGAATAAGGTCGCCATGGGGATTAATCCAGCTTTGGACTTCATTTGTATGCTGCTTCGGACTTATTCGAAAATGCTAACGCTTCCGATGGTACATCCTGTACCTCGAAAGCTAGCCTGACATCCATGTCAGGACTCACACTATTTTCTTCAACGTCCTCAAGTTCAGAGTTGAATCAGCCGTTTTAAAGTCAGTATTTTGGGTGATGAGATGGACGCTCCCTAATACGGCGTCAATGCGCCAAACTGATGTTGAACCATACAGTTACTTAAGGAGCGTCCACCATGAAAGTTACCACTATTGCGATTGATTTGGCAAAAAATGTTTTCCAAGTTTTAGGAATGGATAGCCATGCAAAGCAAGTCTTCAATAAACGTTTAAATCGCACTCAACTGATTGAGTTTATGTTGCAACAACCCCATTGCGATGTGGTCTTTGAGGCTTGTTATTCATCCCATTACTGGGGGCGTAAGTTTCTCGCTATGGGGCATAACGTTAAACTCATTCCTGCCCAACATGTCACCCCGTTCGTGCGAGGCTGTAAAAATGACAACAATGACACAATGGCGATTTTTGAAGCCAGCTTTAGGCCAAACATTCGTTTCGTGCCAGTGAAAACCGAAGAGCAGCAAGAAATATTGATGTTACACCGAGTCAGAGAACGTTTAGTGAAGGAGAAAACGGCCTGCACTAATCAAATTCGGGGTGTATTAGTCGATTTTGGGATTTGCTTTGCCCAAGGCTATAAAACATTTGAAGTTGCTATGTGGGACATCATTAACGATGCGTCACAACGCCCTATCATTAAGTTGATGGCTAATGATTTCTGGGATGAATATCAAAGTGTTAATACTCGTTTAGACAGAATTAATACCTTGATAAAAAAACTTGTCGAGCGTGACCCTAATGGCAAAATTTTATTAAGCATTCCTGGTGTAGGGCCCATTATCGCGTCAGCGTTTGTTGCATCAATTGGCAAAGGTCAGGCGTTTAATACTGCTAAAGAACTGGGTGTGTGGCTGGGGTTAACCCCCAAGCAATTTGCCTCAGGCCATCGAAGTGTTAATGGCAGTATTACCAAACGTGGCAACGGCTATTTACGCAAACAGCTTATTCATGGAGCCAGAACCGTCGTCAGCCATGCGAGTAAAAAACAAGATGATTTAAACCTCTGGATAACGCAGCTAAGAAGCCGAAAAAGCATCTGCAGTACGGTGGTTGCCACGGCTCATAGACTCGCCAGACTGATATGGATTTTATTACAAAAACAAGTGCCTTATGCTCCGCAATATGCAGCAAATCAAGGTGTAAACCATGGTACTTGTTAACACTGTTGTCGCTATCTTGCAGAGCTCGGTCTGGCCAAGGACTCCGAGTCCGACTGGGTGATAAGAGCCGCAAGATAGCACATTAAATACTCACCGGGGTTGTTGTGAACGATGAAGAAATGGCTCATACCAATCCGCATTAGACTTTACCCATATTGGCCCAGTCTCGTGTGCACAAACTTTTTACCCTGTCCTTACACTGAATAAACGTATTCCAAGCGCGGCAACACTGTTCAACGATATCGTCATAACCTTCAAAACACCTATTTGC
>NZ_JBEOPI010000016.1:0-103855 GCF_040309905.1 Shewanella sp. CAL98-MNA-CIBAN-0140 | reverse complement strand
AGCATCACCGAAGCACGAGAATGGGTCGAAGTATTTGTGACTTGGTACAATACTAAGCATAAACACAGCAAGCTCAACTTTGTGTCACCGAGTGAGCGTCATGCGATGCAAGACAGGACTATTTTATCTAAGCGTAAGATAGTGCTAGAGGAAGCGAGGTCAAGAAATCCTAAACGCTGGCCAAACGGTATAAGGAATTGTGACGCTGTAGGTGAAGTCACACTGAACCCAGATAAGAAGTCTGAAACAGAAACAAGAAATGCAGCTTAAAATTTAAGTAAAGAGTGCCAACTACCTTGAAAAACACCGGTATTTATCAAACTACATTTGTTCGGAATGTTATCACCTCAAGAATGATTGGAAGTGATTCTATACTGAAAACATTCATTGTGAGCAAAAAATACACACCCATGCGGTTGCTCTGTAAAATCAACCTGCATCATGTAAGTGATTTAATCTGACATTGACCAATAATTTGCTTGGTGATATCGATTGCTATGGCAGTGGGCAACAGATTGTATTGCTCAGAATTTAGTGTCAAAGGTGATATTAGTAATGTAATAGTGAATAACTCCTCATCGGTCGCCATTGACCAAAAACCAACCAAAGCCTGACTATTGGGTACATTTGGAAATTCTGCCGTCCAAAAGGTTAATTTGGTATCATTTTGGTTCCAAGAACCATTCTGAGCATGTATTAACCTAACATCGTAGAAAAGCTCTTCTTCCCATATTATTCCATATTCGATATGAGCATTTTCCATGACGTCAGATCTGGAGGTTTCTTTTGCAGGTTTATTTAGCAATAGGGAGTTATGTTCGGGTCTAATCACACCAACCGTAGCACTTATAATCTGGTTTTTATGTTCAAATTGAAAATCATACTTAATATCTTCATCGTACTTTGATTGATTAATAATAATTTCAGTGTCTGCAATCATTGTTATCTGGCAAGTCAGCGTAGATAAGTTACTAGCATATGCATTGGCAGAAAAGAATGAGGCCATAAAAAAAATAAATTTATATTTCAAAATATTATGTAGCACAACGCGTCCTTTACCGATCTTCTGAAAGCGACATTGCAAACAATATTACCATGAATAGAGGAATTCCACTCAAGGTGACGATGGCAACTTTAAATATAGAACTAATATTCAGAAAATCTAAAGATATTATCGAAAATGCTGAAATAGAAAAAAGATTCAAACACAAGCTGAAACAAAAAATAGATTTATCAAATAAATTAATTTTTAGTTCCAATTTTAATTTCTTTATTATAGAAATAGAATGAACACAAACTAAAAATAGAGAAAATAAATAAGCGATTATCCAAAATATCAATTAAAGATCCTCAACATTCAGTAAACCTCTACGTAAGAGCTCTTTTTTAGCTAACTTCATATCACTATCACTTAGCATTTTCATTGTACTTGCTAGAATCATTACAATGATTGTACTTCTACCAACAGCTCTAACAGAGCTTTTGGTAATATTTAAACCTGTTTTTTTGGATAACGACGATACCATGGATTCAGTGACAGCACCTCCAGAAGCCTCTAGAGCAAAACCACTTGCCCCCAATGCCGCCACTGAAAAAATACTACTAGCTAAAAAGCTCACCTCTAGTTTAGGTTCAACGGTGAAGAACCAGGTACCAATAAACTCACTTACAGTTTTATTACTCTGAAAGTAATCTCTTAATTCTGAGTTAGATAAGCACCATTTGTTCCAGTTAGGATTAGCTATATTTTGAGATAACAAAGCCTGGATAGAATTAAGAAACTGAGGATTCTTTAGGCTGTTTGTCATAGGTAAAATTTTATTTTGTTCAGGTCGACTTAATTGGCGATAGAGTAATACTCCAATCAATATCGGAAGTATTCTGTCACTATGACTTCGAATATAAGTTGAGTATTGCTCAAGTTTCATTAACTTAGCTAAATAAATCACTGGTTCATGTGCCGCATCTTCAAGCTTGTAATTGCGATCTGTAAATAGTTCCACTCTAACGCTCCATGTTCTAAAATCCCTTTATCAGAGAATAACCAACTTTCACTTTAAAATCAAATCCTTTTAAAACAACCACATACCCTATTAGTAAGTAGTTAAACTTAATTAAATTGAAGTTTTACATTATATTGGGTAGGTTCTGTAGCAGGGCAACCGCATGAGTGCTTACTTTTTGAACTCTATGTTTGACCTGAAAGCAAAAGAACAAGAAACCATCCTAGCTATGAAGATTTATCGAACTAAGGAAGTTTATTAAATGACCTTTTTGTTCGAAAAACGTTCGCGATCTCGCCCTGGGTTCTGTAGTTATTACTTTCTAGACTAAATGAGCAAAACTAGAAGGGAAAGGTCTGTAACTAGAAAATTTGGCCATATTTACGTAGTTTAATTGATACAACGAACCCACGTCATAGCTTTAAGTTAACACGTTTCACAGATCAAGTGGATACAGATGGTTACTAGTTGCCGTATCAACAAATTTTATAGACTTCCAAATTAAGTAAATGCCCGATTGGCTATCTATTTTCTCATAGAGTTCGACGAATTAGCGGATGAGTAAGATGTTTTAGCTGAGGCTGATAACTGTTGTGATGAACGTATTGCGGTTTTAGACAATCCATTATTAACTCAGCGGGCTTGTTCTAGTAGCGCATAAAAAATAAAAAAGGAGCCTGGTTAAGGCTCCTTTTTTTAAGGGAGATGATCTGTATCAATAAGCGTTTATTGATAACATTTTATTAGAGATTTTTTAGCTTAGAAACGGCCAACAACACCCACACCAACAAGCAAACCGTCTACGTCAGAATCAAGTACTTTTGCTAGCTCAAAAGTCGCTGAAAAAGAATCTGACATACGTAACCAGTAAGCTGTTTTGGCAGTAAAGTTATCGTCTAAACCGTTATCGTCATAACCTAAACCCACAGACCATGCTTTAGTCACATACCAGTCAGCGTTTACGTTAAAGATATCGTCATCATCAGTATGAGTCCACATCGCACCTAAATCGATACCAGTAGTGCTCTTAAGATCAATAAAGCTACGCGCTTCAAGACCATAGATTGAATCAATATCGCTACCATCAACATAGAACGCAGCGACTTTTGAGCTGTCGTTGAAGTAGTAACCAAGATCAAGTTGGTAAATGTCAGTATCGAAAACGCCAGCATCATAACGTTCGATTTTAGCGCCCACAAACCACTTTGAATCAAAAACGTAAGTGCCATCGACAGAGAAAATATCAACGTCATCATCATCTATCATTGAGTAGCTAGCACCCACATTAGTAGATTGTGCTAAAAAGCCATTTAATGCATAAGGGCCTTTTTCTTGTGATACAGAGTCAAGATAGAAACGGTAGTTAAGGTCCCATAGACCATCACCGAATTCTTCAGTATTAGCAGAATAGTCTAATCCCGCTTCGTGGTGAAATGGTGCATCTTGTGCAGCCATAGCGGGTAAAGCCACAAAACCTAATACTAGTGCTAATGCAGTAACGTTTTTCATCAATCATTCCTTTATTTGATTATTTTACGCTAGGAGATTCAAGCAGATATAAAGAATGGATAAATCATAAAAAGTGGGGTTATCCATTAATTCAAATGTAGCCTAACCTTACCGTCGGGCTAACGCGCTTTCCTAGCGGCGAATACTCTAAAGTAATGAAACGCTAAAATAAACAAAAAACCATAAATTATTGATATTTTTCAACAAAATACATCATACAGAATGTATTAAACACTGCTACTACCTACTTTAGCAATAGAGAAAAACGTAACAACATCGTCAACTAAACGTTAATTTATTACAGAACAGAGGTTTTAGGCGCTGCAACCAGTCTACTTGATAGCGTATCAATTCAAACAGCTGTGTTTAAATAAAAGCACATCGCTGCCACTTACATTTACACGCAACTGGAGTAAATTATTTATGCAGATTTATGGCTGTAGAATGGCGACCGATTGCATAGTTCAAACACGTTCAAGGACGACAATGACAGGTTTGTTAAGCAGTTGATTTATGTCGATGATAACTATAGGTTATTGTCATTACATCCATTTTATCTATCTGGAAACGTCAATGTCGACTTTATTTAAGTTCATCAAAGGTGGCTTATTAAGCCTTTTTGTTATTTTTATCATCCTTGTTGCGTTTAATTGGCAAAGCGTTAATCGCTTATACAGCGTAGTAACCTTATTTGATGAAGCCCTAGTGGTAGATAATTTTTCCAATATGAAAGATGTCTTTTTTAACAAAAAAATCGTTAAACAAGGCGAGCCTTATGTGTTCGACGTCGCCTTAGCGCCTTTGCCTGAATCGTTTAACTATCGAAACAGCTCAACCAATACCGAAGCGTTTCTCACACGCAGAGCCACAACCGCATTACTGGTGCTTAAAGACGACAAAATAACCTACGAGCAATATTTTCTAGGTACCAAAAGTGATGACAAACGCATCTCGTGGTCAATGGCCAAATCATTTGTATCGATATTGTTCGGTATGCAAGTGGATGCTGGCAACATAGATATTGAAAAAACAGTCGACTTTTATCTGCCAGAGCTTGCCAATTCTGGTTATGCCAAGGTCAAAGTAAAACACGTATTACAAATGTCATCTGGGGTTAAATGGGACGAAGACTATCAAGATTTTTATTCTGACATTAACAAAATGGGTCGTGTACTGGCCATTGGCGGCTCGTTAGATCACATGACCAGCGAACTGGTTAATGAGTCAGCCCCAGGCAAAGCATTTCATTATGTCAGCATGGACACCCACGTTATAGGCATGATACTCAGACGCGTTTCTGGTAAATCATTAATCGAGCTTTTACAGCAAAACATTTGGAATACCATCGGCATGGAAAGCGATGCTTATTGGCTTACCGACTCCCAAGGGACTGAATTCGCATTAGGCGGCTTAAATGTCACCACCCGCGACTACGCCCGCTTCGGCCGCTTATTACTGAACAACGGCGCAGTTAATGGCAAGCAAATCGTGTCAGCAGCTTGGATAAAAGTCGCCACCACACCGCAAGCAGATTACCTACAACCGCAAGTCGGTAAATTAGGTTATGGCTATCAAATTTGGTTACCGCCAGAAGCACAGCAAGGTGAATTTTTTTGTGTCGGCGTATACGGACAATATATTTATGTAAACCAACAACACAATGTAGTAATAGTTAAAAACAGTGCCGATTTGGGCTTTCTTGATGAGTTGAATTCAAAACAAGAAACAATCGCGTTTTTCCGCGAGATTGTGGCGTCATTGGAGTAATGAGGGATCCGTCAGACTCTGCCCCAACTTATCGATAGCTCACTTATCGATAGCTCACTTATCGATAGCTCACTTATCGATAGCTCACTTTTCGATAGCTCACTTTTCGATTGCTCACTTTTCGATTGCTCACTTATCAATTGCGCATTTATCGATAGCTTACTTATCGGGTGATCACTTTTCAATTGCTGGATATCAACCCGAATACCATGCGCAGTAAGATGAAAAAGTTAGCTATTTGTTAGCCTGTTAAATTTGAAGTGGCTAATGTCACATATTGCGCTTTTGCAGCAGCCTCTGCCGATTGAGCTCATCGAGCTGTTCGGTAAGTTTGAGGATCTGTTGTTGCAGCGCTCGATATTGAGTCAGGCGGGACTCATTAACTGGCTTGTCGCCCAAGTCTTTAGTTGCCCAAATTTTTGTAAGCTGAATGATCAGGTGTTCGGCTTGACTCAGGTTGTCATGCTCAATTTGTTTGATCATCAATAGCCGAAAACAGTCAAACAGTATGGTGAGCATAAACTCATGGTCGAGCGGCAGCGCTTGAGTCTCTGAATCGCGAAAGCCGATGGCTGCGATCAGATTAGCGACTGTGGTGACTGTGGTAGCCCCGATAAAAAGGGACTGGATCTCAGGCTCCAACATCAGAACCTGCTCAAGCTGTTGCGACAATTTACCTTTATTCCACTGCGCGCCCAGCGCTTTAATGAACGTCATATCAACCCACCCGTTATGAAATCTTTTCTATTAACGATACTGTCTATTAACGATATAAGCGTGCCGTTATTGGAACTAGGTTTAATTTTTTGATTAGTCCCTCTAAATAAGCTTGAGTCAACAATGCTATGCCGCGATAAAAATCAGTTCTAGCATGTTCAGTCATAAGCTCCAGGCAGCGACCCGACCAAGGAAGTAAATGTTGCTGCAGCAAGATCATGCAGCTTCGTTCTAGTGGTTCGTTATCTTCAGTTTGATCCCATTGGGTAAACATTTGATCCAATACCGCGAAAAACAGACCAATATGATCGACAGGTTGATTACTATCCAGCTCGAAGCTGATCCCTTGTTCATGATAAAAGGCTTTTAGTGCCATAGTCGACTTGTCATTGAGGAGTTGCCTCTCGCTCAAGTAAACCGATCCCCAAGGCACAGCATTGGGCTCGCCCGGTCCATAGAAAAGTTGTGCATAGTCCAGTTTTAAGGCTTGTTGTTTATCTTCAGTCCATTGGCCGAGATAATTGGCCAGCAACTCACGACCACTCGACTCTTTGGCCGATGCGGTAAACGGTGGCCAGCTTTGAGCAACATCATGCTCAATAAATCCTTGGATCAACTCTGGGGTCGGATCATTAAAGAGTACATTGTGAAGAATGCGCGCAATGCCTTGATATTCTAGCAGTTCATTTTCGTTAAGAGATACCATGCTAACCTCGTTTGTTGAACTAAATGTATCGCCATAAACAGCAAATAGAGGTGCCACTCCACATGAGTGGCACCAATCGGGGGATTAAACTTCTGCGTAGTTCAACACTTCTCCATCAGTGTCACCACTTGGGCGAGAATGACGGTTAGGTGTAATAAGTAAGTTAGGTGTAGTAATACTGCTTTGTGGCAACGGGGCAACCGCGGGCGAGATGGCGCCCGGGTACTTAGCCTTTAGTTCGTCCATGGGGCCAAAATCGATCGCACGCATAGGGCAAGACTCCACACATGAAGGTTGTTTACCTTCAGCCAAGCGCTCAAAACAACCATCACACTTGGTCATCACCTTACGATCTTTATCTATCTGCGGTGCATCGTATGGGCAAGCTCTTGCGCAGCTTTCACAGCCGATACACAGATCCGCCGCCACATGGACTAAACCATCTTTGCGGCGCTTGTGCATTGCGCCAGTTGGACAGGCCTTAACACACACAGGTTCAGAGCAGTGGTTACAAGCGATAGACAGGTAATAGGCGAATACGTTTTGGCTTACAGTACCATCACCATGTTCTGCCCATTGTCCCCCACCATATTCATACACCCGGCGCCAATTGATGCCAACGGGAAGATCTTTACGATCCTTACACGATATCTGACAGGTTTTACAGCCAGTACATTTACTTGCGTCGACATGAAAGCCGTATTGGATATTATTGCTCATTGTTAACTCCTATCAGACCTTACGGATTTCAACCAGGTTAGTGTGCTGAGGATTGCCTTTCGTTATCGGTGTGGTGCGTTGTGTGGTCAGCACGTTTAAACAACCGCCTTTATCCACCGCGCCGCCGGGTAGGAACCATGCGCCCTGACCCAGTGCCGTTACGCCGACCATGATACGAGGTGTTACCTTCACTTCGACTTCGATGGTGCCGCGATCATTGAAGATATGGACCTTGTCACCGGTTTTGAGTCCGCGCTGATTAGCATCGATTGGGTTCATCCACACAGCATCCTGCACCGCTTCACGCAGCCAAGGGACGTTGTGAAAACTAGAGTGGGCACGGCCCTTAGTGTGATAACCAGTAAGTTGTAATGGGTACTTCTTCTTGGTCTCGGTATCTTCATAACCTTCCCAGGTCGGCACGTATTTAGGTAGCGCAGATATTACGTCACCCTCTTTGAGCTTCCAGGTACGCGCTTTTTCCGCTAGGCGTGATGAGTAGATCTCAATCTTTCCAGAGGGTGTGCCGAGTGGATTGGCATCGGGATCGGTACGGAAATCTTCCAGTACGATATAACCACCATGTGGCAGATATTTGCGATAAATACCCTGTGTGAGCATCACCTCTTTTGCTGGTAATTCTGGGGTAGCCTCTTTAGATTCAGCATAGAATTGATCCAGCCAATCTTTGCGACTCTTACCTTCGGTAAACTCGGCTTCAACCCCCATACGTCTTGCTAAGTCGACACAAACCTCATAGATAGGACGGCTCTCGAACATAGGGTCGACACTGCTGCTCATCTGTACCAAAGAGGCGGTATCACCTGCGGCGTAACTTTGGTTAACTAAGTCTTCTGATTCAAGCCATGACACGTCTGGCAATAAAACATCGGCAAACTTGGCACTGGGTGTCATCCAGTTATCGACCACTAGGATAAATTCACATTTAGTTTCATCCTGGAGTAGCTTCTCTGTTTTACGCACGTCAGAGTGTTGGTTAATTAAGGCATTGCCACCGTAGTTGATGATCGCCTTAATATCAGTATCCAGCTTACCGTCACCCGCTTCATCAAGGTCGACACCTTGTACTCCATCGGACAGAACGGTCATGTTTTTGCCATCTTCGATGGCCTGCGTGAAGGTAAAGAATGATATCGCTTTCTTCACTGGGTTTGAGCCAGTAGGCATTGATGGCGCGTGTAGAGAAGAGCCCTTACACAAACCACCACAGTTAGTGCCCGGCAAACCCAATTGACCTAACAGGATGGGTAGCATATAACCCGCACGGGTGTTGTTTTCACCAGCAGCCTGACGGTTTAGCGAGGCGGCAATTTGAATGAAAGGTGCGCGAGCCGCAGCCAGTTCGCGGGCCAATTCGACAATGAGATGAGCTTCGATACCGGTAATAGCAGCAGCCCACTCTGGCGTTTTAGCATTAACACCCGGAGTTAAGTCGCCAACTTTCACGTTATCGAGAATATACGCCTTGTAGCTCTCTTCATATCCAACGCCTTCAGGCATGGTTTTCTCGTCATAACCGACACAGTATTTATCCAGAAAGGCCTGATTAACGGTGTTCGTGGTGATCCATTCATAGGCTAAGGCTTCAAATAGCGCCGCGTCGGTACCCGGACGAATTGCCAGCCACTGATCTTCTTTACCTACCGCAGAGTCGGTATAACGAGGGTCAATCAAAATAGTCTTAAAGTTATGTTTTTGTTTCTGCACCAAGAAGTCATAGGCTTCGCCCGAACCACTCATGCGGATTTCGGATGGGTTGTAACCAACCATCAGCACTAAGTCTGAGTTTTGCATTTCAGACACACTACTTCCTTGCCAGCCAGGGCCTGCAGAGCCATATGTTTGTCCGGCGGCTTCATAAATTTGTGACCAGCTATAATCGCCATAAGCGTTAAGATAACCGCCCTTAAGGTTCATTAAGCGGTACAGACACTGCTTACCGGAGAAGTGATAACGTGCACCCGAGTTATAGGTGAAGTGAATCGATTCATTACCGTACTGGTCTATAGTGCCTTGCAGTTTTTCGGCGACAAGATCAAGGGCTTCATCCCAGCTAATCCGCTCAAATTGTCCGCTACCACGAGGACCAACACGCTTCATTGGATATTTCAGACGATCAGGTGCATAAACACGTTTACGCAAAGAGCGTCCCCGTGGGCATGCGCGCACATCATGGTCGCCGTACTTATCTGTGGTGGTAAATTGAGACTCTACCCGGGTAATCACCCCATCGGTAGAAAAAACCTGTACCGGACAGTTAGATCCACAGTTAACCAAACAAGCCGACCAGTTGAGGTTTTCACCGGCAACAGGTGGCGTAGGCGGCACTACTTCAACATCTTTAGAGCTTGAGTTACAGCCTGAAACCGTTGCTACGCAACTTAGTGCGGCACTCATTTTTAAGAAACTTCTGCGTTCCATTATCTTTTCCTCATTGCAGTTATGATTAGCACTGTTTGCATTAGCGCAGCTGGTAGCTAAACGACAACATCACTTGGTGCGCGTTATAGTTATGGTTCAGGCTACCTAAGGTGGTCAGTCCTGGAACTGTATTGACATCAATTTGCGCATAATCGGTGTCGTAATAGCGCTCATACAGGTAAGCCAGCTTTAACGCCATCTCTTCGCTTAATGCGTAGTTCGCATGTAGTTTGAGACTATGGTTGAAAGAGGTGTAATCCCCCTGTGGCGTGGTAACGTCATAGGTGACCAGCGTGTTGCTGGCAGAGTTAGCAAATAAGTAGTCGCCGCCTAAGCTGAGCCTGTCTTCAAGCAGCCCGCTATAGTTGAAACCAGCCCCCAGATTAATAAACTCATCTTCGACATCGGCGAACCAGTCAGGGCTTGAGAAACCCTGACTGCCAGCTTGAGCAGCATCGATCCACTGCTGGCCAGCAAAGGCATAGCCAGATAGGTGTGCATTCAGCTGCAGCCCAAGATTGATGTCATAACCGTACTCTTCAGATTCGGTCAGACCCAGTTGAGTCTCGTTATAATCATCTTTGGCGTAGCGGGCAGTCATATCCACACTGAGCCACGACGTTGGGGCGTGATTAAACTTGGCTTCGAAGGCGGTGCGCTTTCTATCAGCCAGGTAGTATTTGCGTAGCAAAGGATTCGTTTCAGATGAGGTCAGTTCGCTAGTTTGATATTCGCTGCCGCCACGGTTATCGAGGCTGGCCTTGAACTTAAGCTTGATATTATCCATTGCACGGACATTGAGCTTGGCCCATAGGGCGTCATCATTGGTCTGTTCACGGTCACCATAACTGCGCTCCATCTCTTTGCGGTCATAGCCAGCCTGCACGCGATAGTCACTGCTTAGGCGGTAACTGGCATTAAGCTTGAGGCCGCGGCGCTCGGTGTCTAAAGGCACATTTTGTTTAAATGCCCCCGTGATCCCGTTCACTTCATATTGAGCAAATTCCCATACCGATCCCTTATTGTCGCGCTTAGCGTAATCGACACTGCCGCCGAGTCTGAGTTTGTTGCTTAGCAGCGAAGTGACAGACAGCTTGCCGTCTAAGGTATCGACTTCCCCGTCCCAGTTTTGCAGTGGATTACCCGACATTTGAATCAAATCATCATCTTGGGTCATCTTGCCCGATGCCAGGCGACCACTCATAACGGTGCGGTTAAATTGATATTGGCCAGACAAGCTAAGTTGATGAGCCTGATTGTCAGGCGCGGGTGCAAAAACGTCATACAGATAGGGGAGACTTAACGCGTCAACCTCGTTTTTATACTGACTCACGAAGTAATTCAGGTTGGTAGTCCAGCTATCGCCAGACAATGACAAACCCGCGGTGAGATTATCAGTGTTGGCATCGACTGGCAGGCCAAAATTAACTGGACGCGGAGTGACAATGCTACTGCTCTGGTAACCGGTTTTATGCTCGTGCTCATAACGCACATAAGCCTGATAAAAGTCTTGGCCATAGCTCAAACCTAAGCCAGCTTTGTTCCTCTGCAGCGAGAGCTCCTGAATTTGAGTATGCTCACTCGGTGTCAGCACGCCATCTTGGTACCATAACTGACTGCGTGCATCGCCTGACTGATAACGGGTCAGCTGCTGATAATCTGCCACCAGTTTATAGTGGCCTGACTTTCCTGCTTCAAGATGAGCGAAGCCGTTATCCAAACCTAATTGGTGTGCCTGAAACTTGGCTTTATAGCCTGCACTGTTTCGATAATTTAAGTCGGCATCCACACTGCCATTAGCCCCGTCATTGTCGGTACCGAACGCATTACCGGAGTGAATATCATCACTGTCAATATAGCCGGCATTGACCCCGATGCTGCCGCTATAACCTGCAACTTGAGGGCAACGCTTACACTGAAATACTTGCTGGTTAACGGTACTGGTATTGGCCTTGTTCACGCCAAAGTCAGCCGCCATTGCAGAGCCCGTTATCGCACCTGATATAGCGAGAAGTGATAACGTGATGAGGTTAAATTTGAATCTCATTTGAGTTACTCCTAATTAGCGCTGCAGCTTGCTGCCGGCTGGGTGATTGGAGCCATGGATCTGGCTATGGCAATTGAGGCAACTCTTGCCGCCGCCAAAGGCGTCATTTCCGCCTTGTTGTACAACACGGCTAGCATGACCATCATCCATATGACATTGCTGACACAGTTGTGGCGCTCTTTGAGTGAGCATGGCTTCGTTAACGCTGCCATGGGGGTTATGACAGTTGGCACAATTTTCTGTCACTGGCGCATGCTCCCATAAAACGGGGCCACGTTTTTCGCCATGACAGCTATAACAAGTGTCATTCACTGTGGCGTGATTCAGCGCACTTTCACTCATAGACCCATGTGGGTTATGGCAATCGATACAGGTCATTTGATCCCATTTCATCGGGTGAGATGAGCGCTTATTCATGGCAGATTTTTGCTGAGTGTGACAAGAGGTGCAGGTGTCATTGACCGTGAGCGGGTCCATAACCGGATCGTTGTCGGTGTGGATATTATGACAATCGCTGCAGGCCACCTCGTCTAAATTGTGGCTGCTGCTATGCCATGCCATCTGCTTAGGATCGTTATGGCAACCCAGGCAGACACTGTTCTGACTCTGAGCGGACAGCTTGCTCTCTTTGCCAAAGGCGATCATCGGCTCCTTGCCGCCTTTGTTATGTTTGCCTAACGGGCCATGGCAGGCTTCGCATTGCAGACCCGCCATAGGCGAACCCTGTTGGCTCGGGCTACCGTGCACGCCATCGAATATCGCCATGACCTTGTCATTTTTCTTATGACACATCAGGCAGGAGTCGGCACCTTTGTTAGAGTATTTACCCTGAGCAAATTTCTCCGTCAGTTGCTGTTCCAGTTGTTCACCAGTGAGTTGGTTCCAGGGGGCCGCCTGAACTGAGAGAGATAAGCACGCGAAAGCGAATATCCCACAAAGTAACGTAGTGATAATACATTTGTTCATCATCTTGGCCTTACAGTTAATTATTATATGATTTGGTAACGTTGGTGTTAATTAGTTTGCATTTAAATTGTAGTTTGAATTAATTAAAATACGAAGCTATTACTTTAGAGGTATTGTTAGATCTGTGATTTTTAATTTATAAATGATTTATTCGGGATCGAGATCTTTATTTAGCCTTGCCTGTTGGATGTATTTTTTTGATATTTAAATTACCAAATATAAATTACAAGCCATTGATTTTAATTGTATCTTTTCAATACCTCTTACTGGTTACTATGATTTTAAATTTGCACTTTATATAAATGAGAATGATTTAAACATAATATAACTTATGAAATCATATCGTCTTTATTCATAACTATTTTTATTAAACCAATAACCATTAATAACTATTCACAACCTCGTTAATAACTTTTAATATCTTTTCACATTAATTCACAATTTAATTAAAATTAATTCTGAAGTAAACTTATAATCATTATAAATAAATAATTTCACAAACTGACAAATGCCTCATAAAAAGGAAAAAACGAAAAGATAAAACTGCAATAGATAATAAAACTAGGCGGAGTAAACCGTCTAGTGCAAGTGCAAATAGAGAAAAGAGCCTCAGTTACTCGCAACATCATTTGTCACACAAGTGCTACAGCGAAAAAAATCGTTAAAATTTTAGCTGTGAGGATGCAGAGGTTCAGAGATGTTAAAACTGACCCTGAAATGGATGGCCGCGAAACGCCAACAGACTCAACTGTCTCTGTTTCATCGTAAAAAAAAGTGCCGATTTAGGCTTTCTTGATGCGATAACTTCTAAGCAATAAACCATCGCATTTTGCCGTCAAACTGTATCGTCATTACAATAAATATAGCCATTAACTTAACGACTGGAGACTTGTGTCGCTAACACTAAACCTGCATTTTTCAGCCAACAAAAAAGCGACTCTAGAGTCGCTTTTTTGTATTATATTGATTTAAATTTTATAGGCCGTCTGCGGGAGAAACGTCTGCTCAACCTCTACTAACTTCAGCAATCACCTGACATGCATAACACGCCAGAATTAACTATTTAGAAGCCAAAAAACATCATTAAGGGTATATAAATAAAGGATTTTTAAATCTATTGTTTATTCTTTACCCGCAAATAGTTTACTTATTAAATACGTGGATTATAATCATTACCCTTATTTGCAAGGAGCAGAAATATGCTAGGAATGCTTAAGAAACATACTGTTGAATTATGCCCAGAAATTTCAGGAAAAATAACAAACAATGGCATCCCCATTAAAGAGCTACTCATAGAACGTAGCCTCACCTATGCAGATGAAGAATATTCAGATAACTGTATGACTAACGCTGAAGGTGAATTTAGTTTTACAGCAAAAGCGATCAAATCACGCTTACCAGGTAATATTTTACATGAACCTGTTGTTAGGCAGGTTTTAGAGTTTACGTTGGATGGCAATGATAGCGAAACTTATATCTGGGCCACAAATCAACATAACATTACCTGTCCTGATGTTTGCAAGTCACACTTAAGTAATCTAAATCCTGATATATGCAATGACGAAGAGGTGTTTGAATTAGTCAATGTGGAGGCACCTGAATACCCCCTAATTGTTAGATCTATTTGTTCACTTTAAATTTTAAGGATGAAATTATGGGAACCTTATCACCGAATATGGTAGTAGAACTTTCTACTGTCGCATATGCAGTGCAAAAAACACAAAAAACAAAGAGATTCGATTTCGATGTAAGTAAAAATTTAGCAAATCACTTCAATTTTAATTCGTTTTCAAAGCCTGTCATGGGCACCTCTGGTGGCTTTGTAGCCAAAGCAAAAAATCAACAAACTGGATTCGCCCTAATAGGACAAGGGAAAAGCGAACAAACTGGATTCGCCCTAATAGGACAAGGGAAAAGCGAACAATACAAGGATGATATTGTCATCGCGGTTCGCGGGACTAATTTTGCCAGTTTAAATGATTTATCAACCGATGCTCGCGCTTCCACAAGTTCTACTGAACGCGGTGCTTTAGTACATGCAGGTTTTAACTCCGTTTTTGAGTCAATGAAAAAAGAACTATCGCCATATATTAATTTGCTTCCAGCAAATGCAACACTTCATTGTGTTGGACACAGTTTAGGCGGAGCGATAGCGACTTTGATTGCTGACTGGGCAAAGCAAAAACTTCTTAATGTTAAACTATATAGTATCGGTGCTCCTAAAGTTGGGTTTGCCGATTTTGCACTTAAGCACACAAATTCTCTGGGGCAGGAAAATATATTCCGCTGCACCAAGGGCTGTGATCCTGTCCCTATGGTTCCAGTCTGGCCCTTCGTTCATGCTCCATATAATGGTTATGAATATCGAGTTGATAACTCTGGTTTTGTAAACCCAATAAAGCACAAAGTTAAGTATTATATGCAAGATATGAAAAGCAACGATTGGAATTCATATCAACGAAAAATGAGCTTTAATAGCCATAAAAGAGTAACGTTAGATGTTCGTTTAAGCCATCAAGTCAGTCGCGATTTATTTTGGATGAACCGTTTAAGCGAAGCACTATTAACGCTATTACGCCAACTAGGTCATGGTATTGCTTCGCGCATACAAAGCGGTATCGCCAATGGCTTAAACTTTTATGACCAAATCGCAATGGTGTTATCTGATGTCACTTTGCATAATGCGACATTTACTGGACAATTAAATGGTCTATTAGCTCACATGTTAGTTTTTGCAGGTCATGCTACCCGTAAAGTCGAAACTCTAAGCTATGAGTTTATTCGTTGGGTGTTTAAAAAAACGATTCAAGTTGTTAATCGATTAGCGCGCGAAGCACTGAACTAATCTGTAATAAGTAGCAAATGTCGAAACTGGTGTTTAGCTTTACTTAATTATCTATCAGCTAACAAAAAAGCGACCTTCAGGTCGCTTTTTTGTTTTACATTGATTTATATTTGCAGGCCGTCAGAGGGAAAAAATTCTGGTTGGAGTTATTAATGCCCACTTCATCTGAATACCATAAAGACTAAGAAAATGGTTACTTTTGCGTTAGCAGTAGGCGCTGGCACAGTTTTATAAATGGGGTCAGAGTCTGAGGTATAAATGGGGTCAGAGTAAACTTAAAATTGTCAGCTATACTCTTTAACTCAAGTCACTTTGCAAATGGATCTTGCACATGCCTAGAAAACCTAGAGTCTGCCCCATAGGTATTCCTCAACACGTTATTCAGCGAGGTAATAATCGCCATGTTTGCTTCACGTCTGAACAAGATTTCAGAGCCTATGCAGGCTGGCTAAAAGAATACTCACGTAAATTTCATGTCGATATTCACGCGTGGGTATTTATGACAAATCATGTTCATTTGCTTTGTACTCCTCAAAAAGCGAATGCTGTTAGCCTTATGATGCAATCACTTGGTAGACAATATGTGAGGTATTTTAATTACACATACAAACGTACCGGGACACTTTGGGAAGGTCGTTTCAAGTCTTGCTTAGTGCAAACTGAAGAGTACTTAATCCAACTATATCGTTATATTGAACTCAACCCTGTAAGAGCGAATATGGTTAATGACCCTGCCGAATATATATGGTCGAGCTATCAAATTAACGCCCTAGGTAAAACCTCTCAGCTTTGTACTCCACATCAGGTTTACCTTTCAATAAGCAACGACTCTCAAGCAAGGCAATCATCTTACCGAGCCCTATTTCAACATCAATTAGATGCAAAAATGATTAACGATATTCGTCAAGCAACCAATAAAGGCATGGTAATCGGCAGCGACACATTTAAAGACCAAATAGAAAAACTAACGGGGAAAAGCATGCATCCAAAGAAAATGGGACGCCCTTTTAAGGTGATAGAATAAAGTTTACTCTGACCCCACTAATAAAGTTTACTCTGACCCCACTTATCCAGACCCCACTTATCCACACTTATCCATGCCGAGATCCCCAAGAATTTGCCCCATCGGTATTCCTCAACACGTTATTCAACGAGGTAATAATCGCCACGTTTGCTTCACGTCTGAACAAGACTTTAAAACCTATGCTGGATGGCTAAAAGAGTATTCACGTAAATTTCATGTTGAAATTCACGCGTGGGTATTTATGACAAATCATGTTCATTTGCTTTGTACTCCTCAAAAAGCCAATGCTGTTAGCCTTATGATGCAATCACTTGGTAGACAATATGTCAGATATTTTAATTACACATACAAACGTACCGGAACACTTTGGGAAGGTCGTTTCAAATCTTGTTTAGTGCAAACCGAAGAATACTTAATCCAACTATATCGTTATATTGAACTCAACCCAGTAAGAGCGAATATGGTTAATGACCCTGCCGAATATGTCTGGTCAAGCTATCAAATCAACGCCCTAGGTAAGGCCTCTCAGCTTTGTACTCCACATCAAGTTTACCTTTCAATAAGCAACGACTCTCAAGCAAGGCAATCATCTTACCGAGCCCTATTTCAACATCAATTAGATGCAAAAATGATTAACGATATTCGTCAAGCAACCAATAAAGGCATGGTAATCGGCAGCGACACATTTAAAGACCAAATAGAAAAACTAACGGGGAAAAGCATGCATCCAAAGAAAATGGGACGCCCTTTTAAGGTGATAGAATAAAGTTTACTCTGACCCCACTTATCCGCGATGTTAAGTGCGAACGGTTTTACTTACCACCGGGCTCTGCAAAACGAGTCATCCAGTCCTTCACTTGGCCGTACCAATAAATCGAGTTATTTGGCTTCAGCACCCAGTGATTCTCATCAGGGAAGTAAATCATTCGCGACTCAATACCTTTGGTTTGCAATGTACGGAATAACTCAAACCCTTGTCCTACGGGCACTCGTTGGTCTAACTGACCGTGGATAACCAAGGTTGGCGTATCAAAATTGGCTGCGCCATAGTGAGGTGATATAGATTTATAAATTTCAGGTTTTTCCCAAAAACTACCAAAACGCGTACTGTGTACCGCGAAATCCCCCGCCATTTGTGAGTACATGTTATACACCGCTGCGTGGATAAACAGTGCATTGAACGGGTTATCTTTTTGCCCCAAAATAATTGAGCTTAAGTAACCCCCATAACTACCACCACCAGCGACTAAACGTTCGCTATCAATCCAGTCTTTGCTCTTAAACCAATCTGTTGCTTTGTAGATATCCTCGAGCGACTTGTTCTTCCAGTCAGGGTTAATACTGTCAGTAAATTTCTGGCCGAAGCTGCCTGAGCCGTGGAAATTAGGCCAAGCGGTCACGTAACCCCAAGAAGAGAACGTTTGCGCATTCCAACGGTAATGGAAGCTGTCTGAAATCGCACCGTGAGGACCACCGTGGATCAACATCATCAGTGGGTATTTTTTGGTTTTATCAAACCCCGGCGGGTAGTGCACCCACATCTGGATATCATCTCCGTTATAACCTTTATAAGTCACCGACTCATAAGTACCCATGTCCACATTGGCCAATACATCATCGTTAAAGCTATCTAAACGCGTTATTTTTCCATTGCTGGAGTCAATCTTCACCACGCGTGCGGGATGTAAAAAACTTTGATTGGCGGCAACCAAAGTACCGTCTTTGGCGATAGAGGGTTTGCCAAAATCGGTATTATTGGTGACTTGTCTAACTTGGCCATTTTTAGCATTGATGTAGTAAATGCGGTTTGTGGCTGCATCGGCTATTGATGCATAAAACCCCTTACTATCTGGCGTCCAGAGATATTTAGAAACAGATCGGTCCCAATCTTTGGTCACTACACGTTCGCTACGTTTGTCCATATCGAACAACACCAAGCTCGAAGTGTCACCGTAGAAGCCATGAATTAATTGGCGGGTGAATGCAAGTGTTTTACCATCGGGACTAAATTTAGGTTCACTATCAGGTGCTTGATTGTTCGGAGTTAAATTTTCATATTTTCCGCTACCGATTTTAGCAAGAAATACATCAATTTTAGGGTCAACTTGGTTAGCGGAGCCGTTTGAGTTAAAAGCAATCCAACGTTCGCTTGGGTCGATATCGTAGCTGCCAGCGTTTTGTGAAGAACGTGGCAATTGCTTTTTCAGTGGTTGGGTGACGGCTTCAACGTCTCCACCTTTGGCTGAAATACGAAAAACATGTGCCTCTCTTTCTTCATCAATCCAATGGTCAAAATGTGAATAAGGCAGTGCGTTCCACTGGTGGGCGGAGACCTTATCGTCTTTATCAGCTTTGAGCTGCTCGGTCATTTGTTCCCAGTCTTTGCCTGGAAAAATACGGCTAATGAAGTAAATGTGCTCACCAACCCACTTAATACCATGCACGCCACCGGGAACCTCAGTTAAGCGTTGCGCTTCGCCCGGTCCATTCATTGGTAGTAAGTAGATTTGCCCTGCTTCATCTTTGTCGCGTTTACTAACAAAAGCTAAGGTTTTTCCGTCTGGAGAAAACACAGGCTCACTAGCGCGTAAGCCTTTTGCAGTAAGTGCACGCTGGCCTGAGCCATCTTTTGCAAACGACCATAGCTGAGTCGTGCCTTTATCTTCTGGTATGTCGTACTCAGTGACGGCAGCAATAATATGATCACCTTGGGGTGAAACAATCGGACTACCGATACGCTTGAGTTGCCAAAGCACCTCTGCCGATAATGTTTTGGTTTGCTCTGCAAAAGCTGATGTCATTGGCATCAACAAACACAGTATTAGAATCCCTACTTTTTTCACGAGAGCTTCTCCTTCATTCAGAATGAGTTCGTAGTCATTTTTATGAGTTGATATGCAACAGCGTTTGGCTGGGTAACAACCGTTCGTTCCCATTCAAAAACCAGCACATACTGCCGCCCCAGTATAGCGAGCAAAGCCCGTTAAAAGATACGAATAACAACGGACTGTAGCAGCTGTTTACAAATTAATTGTTTTGAATAATAAAACCGGTAATAAAGACGCGAATAAGTAATAAATGGGGTAAATAAGTGGAGTTAATAAGTGGGAGACAGAGCGTGAGGGATCCCAAACATGCAAACTGTAGTGGTCAGGTAAAATTGGCCACGCTTTTAGTGCTGCAGGCCATAGGTGCAAAAAAGCATAAGCAAACACTTGGATTCCGGCTCAAAAGCATTGCCGGAATGACGTCAATATAAACATTCCTGAGTATCGAAGACAAAAAAGCGACCTTTCGGTCGCTTTTAAATTCTAAAACTTCAAATGAAGCCCACTACCACCATAATTGCGTCGCTGGCGAACCGAAGGCTCTAGCGCGGAGTTGACTGGTGTCAAACTCTTTGTGATGAGCTTTCTGGAGCCGAGGTTCAATTCCGTAATAGCTAGACTAAACAACCAATAAAAAACGAACCCAAAGGTTCGCTTTTTTAATGCTCTTACTCAGAAGATTTCAATGAAGCCCACTACCACCATAATTGCGTCGCTGGCGATGATAAGGCAATGAAGTTTGAGGTTTTCGCCGCGGAGTTGACTGGTGTCAAACTCCTTATTTCGAGCTATGCGAAAACTCTCGGTTAACGCCGTATTATCGAGACCAAGGAGCTAACAAAAAAGCGAACCAATCGGTTCGCTTTTTTAATGTTTTTACTCAAAATGCTAAATGAAGTCTACTACCACGATAATGGCGTTACTGCCGATGAGAAGACAAGGAAGCCGATGCTTTTCTCCTCGGAGTTGACTGGTGTCAATGAGAAGAGAAAAGTGTCGGCTGACGCCGTATTATCGAGGCCAAGTAGTCATTATCATTTATTCGTAGTCTGAAATTGGGACACACGAGCACATGAGGTTGCGATCCCCATAAACATCATCAATACGATTAACCGTTGGCCAAAACTTATTCGCCTTAACCGCAGCCGTTGGGAACACGGCTACTTCGCGGCTGTATGGACGTGAATCAAATTCGATGTCCATAATATCTGCTAGGGTGTGAGGTGCATTGTGCAGTGGGTTGTTGTCTACTGGCCACTCGCCCGCTGCTACTTTGGCGATTTCGCCGCGAATAGAAATCATCGCTTCAACGAAACGGTCTAACTCAACCTTAGACTCAGATTCAGTTGGTTCAATCATCAAGGTGCCCGCCACAGGGAAACTCATGGTGGGTGAGTGGAAACCATAATCGTTAAGACGCTTAGCGATATCCATTTCGGTTACGCCAGAGATTTCTTTCAATGGACGTAAGTCGATAATACATTCGTGGGCAACCCGCTCGTTACGGCCGGTGAACAACACAGGGTAATGTGCTGACAGCTTTTTCATGATGTAGTTAGCGTTTAATAGCGCCGTTTGGGTTGATTGCTTAACGCCCTTAGTGCCTAACAGTTTAATGTACATCCAGCTGATTGGCAGGATGCTAGCGCTGCCATAAGGTGCAGCAGATACTGCGCCGTTGTGGTCGCTTTCGCGGCCAGGCTTAACCACTACGTGGCCTGCTACAAATGGCGCAAGGTGCGCTTTAACCCCGATTGGGCCCATACCAGGCCCCCCGCCGCCGTGCGGGATAGCAAAGGTTTTGTGTAGGTTTAAATGCGATACGTCTGCGCCGATAAAGCCAGGTGAGGTTAAGCCAACCTGGGCGTTCATGTTGGCGCCGTCCAAATACACTTGACCGCCATATTGATGGACGATGTCGCACACTTCGCGGATTGATTCTTCGTACACGCCGTGGGTCGATGGGTATGTGATCATAATGCACGATAAGTTGTCGGCAAGCTCGACCGCTTTAGTGCGTAAATCATCTAAATCAACGTTACCTTGCTTGTCGCACGCAGTAACAACCACCTTCATACCAGCAAGTTGTGCCGATGCTGGGTTGGTGCCGTGGGCCGATTGCGGGATTAAGCAAATGTTACGGTGCGCGTCGCCGCGAGACTCGTGGTATTTCTTAATCGCTAATAGACCGGCGTATTCGCCTTGTGCACCTGAGTTAGGTTGAATACACACGGCATCGTAACCGGTGATGTTGACTAAAAACTCAGACAACTCATTAATTAACTGAGTGTAACCTTGTGCTTGGTCAAGTGGGCAAAATGGGTGCATGTTAGCAAATTCTGGCCAGCTTACCGGTAGCATTTCCACTGCGGCGTTGAGCTTCATGGTGCATGAACCTAACGAGATCATGGAGTGGTTTAGGGCTAAATCTTTGTTTTCCAGACGCTTGATATAACGCATCATCTCGGTTTCGCTTTGGTAGCGATTAAACGTTGGATGAGTTAATACCGCGTCTTGACGTACTAATGCTTGTGGGATTGACTGACTGCCATTGGTCACAATGGCGCCATCTAATGTGGCGACATCTATGCCATGGCCAGCACCTAAAATCACATCAAATAATACCACCAGATCCTGGCGAGTAGTGGTTTCGTCAAAACTCACCCCAAATGCGCCGTCGGCGTCGATGCGTAAGTTTAACTTGGCCGCTAATGCACGGGCGTTAATCGCTGCAACGTCGGCACCTTTAACACTGATGGTGTCGAACCATGAAGTGTTCGCTAAGGTTAAGCCTTTAGCGCTTAAGCCTGCGGCTAAAATGTCGGCAAAACGGTGAATGCGTGATGCGATGGTTTTTAAGCCATGTGGGCCGTGGAATACCGCATAAAACGACACCATGTTGGCTAATAAGGTTTGCGCCGTACAAATGTTTGAGTTAGCTTTTTCGCGGCGAATATGTTGCTCGCGGGTTTGCATGGCCATGCGTAATGCGCTGTTGCCGCGGCGGTCTTTTGACACACCAATAATGCGACCTGGCATTGAACGTTTGTGCTCATCACGGGCCACGAAAAAGGCCGCGTGAGGTCCGCCGTATCCCATGGGTACCCCAAAACGTTGCGCGCTACCAAACACCACATCTGCGCCCATGACGCCCGGTGATTTAAGCAGTAATAACGACATAATGTCGGCGGCAACGGTAACCACCACTTTTTTGTCACGTAACTGAGTAAATAACTCAGTGTAGTCGGTGATTTGACCAATACGGTTGGTGTACTGGAACAAGGCACCAAATAATTCGTAATTTACTGCCTCTTTTGCTGGGCCAACGACCACGTCAAAACCAAAGCATTCGGCGCGAGTTTTGACTACGTCGAGGGTTTGCGGGAATACGTCGTCGGCAACAAAGAAGATGTTGGCTTTTTTGGCTTTAGAGACGCGCTTGGCTAATGCCATGGCTTCTGCTGCTGCGGTTGCTTCATCTAATAATGATGCAGAGGCAAGATCAAGACCGGTAAGGTCCATTGACACTTGCTGGAAGTTTAACGTGGCTTCTAAACGGCCTTGGGCGATTTCTGGCTGGTACGGCGTGTAAGCCGTGTACCAACCTGGGTTTTCAAACACATTACGCAAAATGACATTAGGCACTTGCACGCCGTAGTAACCCATACCGATATAGCTTTTAAAGACTGTATTTTTATCTGCTATGTTACGGATATAGGCAATACCTTCGGCTTCGCCACAGGAATCACCTATGGTGAGCTCTTGGGGTAAGCGAATTTTGCCTGGGACCGTTTGGGCGGTCAGATCGTCTAGCGACTCTGCGCCAATGAAGTTCAACATGTCTTGTTGTTGTTCTGCATTTGGGCCGATGTGGCGCGTCAGGAAAAGTTCGTGCTGTTCTAGTTGTGTCAGGGTTTGCTTGGTCATATTAAACCTTGTTCCAAATCGACCAGTTGAGGCGGTAGGGCACATAACTGGATTAGGGTGAAAATGGGTAATACGTGAATAACCTGTTTACGGTTTATTATGTTGCGGCTTCGTCATTGGCTTTTTAACTGCCACGGGTTAGAGATTATCGGCGCAACATTTTTAGCTTCATATAACAAAGAAGCTCCCTAGGGAGCTTCTAGTGTTATGGGTGATTATTCTTGGTCAATGACTTCTTGATAACCGTCGGCATCAAGCAATGCATCAACTTCGGCTTCAAGAGAAGGCATAACACGGAAGAACCAACCTTCACCAAAAGCGTCACTGTTAACCAGTTCTGGTGAATCTTCTAAGGATTCGTTTACGGCAATCACTTCACCAGAAATCGGTGCGTAGATGTCTGAAGCCGCTTTGACTGATTCTGCTACTGCACAATCTTCACCGGCGGTAACGGTATCGCCTACTTCTGGTAATTCTACGAATACCATGTCACCAAGAAGCTCTTGAGCATGCTCAGTGATACCTACCGTGTAGCTACCGTCTGATTCTTTACGGATCCATTCGTGTGAAGATGCATATTTCAATTCTGCCGGAATAGTGCTCATTGTTGCTGTTCCTTAATCTGATGTTCAAAGACTTAATCAATAAATTCGGTGTCGGTAACACGCCACTATCATTAGAAGGCTTGTTTACCATTGCGCACAAAACTTGGGGCGATGACTTTTACGGTCACGCGTTTTTTACGCATTTCAACTTTAGCTGTGGCACCAATACCATTGGGTACACGGGCCATGGCGATAGAATAGCCTAACGTTGGCGAAAACGAACCACTGGTGATCACACCTTGGTGTTCAACACCGTCTGCATCGGTAAAAAATACCGCCATATCATGGCGTAACACGCCCTTTTCTTCCATGACCAAACCAACTAACTTTGTCGTGCCTGCCGCTTTAATCGCGGTTAACGCTTCGCGGCCGATAAAGTCACGATCGCTTGGCTCCCACGCAACGGTCCAGCCCATATTAGCAGCCAGTGGATTGATTGACTCGTCCATGTCTTGGCCGTATAGATTCATGCCCGCTTCTAAGCGTAATGTGTCGCGGGCACCAAGACCACACGGCTTAACGCCTGCCTCTAAGAGTGCTTGCCATAGGGCTTCAGCTTCAGCTTCTGGGACAATGATTTCGTAGCCAACTTCACCGGTGTAACCTGTGGTGGCAATAAATAAACTGCCTGACTGCACACCAAAGAATGGCTTCATGCCTGCAATAGCAGCATTTTGATCGGCGGTGAATACGCTAGCGGCTTTCGCTTTCGCGTTAGGGCCTTGTACGGCAATCATCGACAATTCTGGACGTTCGCTAACCACAACATCAAACGCGGCGGCTTGTTTGTTGATCCAGGCGAGGTCTTTGTCGCGAGTAGCGGAGTTAACCACTACGCGGTAATGGGTGTCGGTTAAGTAGTAGGTAATAAGGTCGTCGATGATACCAGCGTTTTCGTC
This sequence comes from Shewanella sp. CAL98-MNA-CIBAN-0140, assembly GCF_040309905.1. Classification (NCBI taxonomy): domain Bacteria; kingdom Pseudomonadati; phylum Pseudomonadota; class Gammaproteobacteria; order Alteromonadales; family Shewanellaceae; genus Shewanella; species Shewanella sp. CAL98-MNA-CIBAN-0140. Next base: position 78,850 of record NZ_JBEOPI010000016.1, on the reverse strand, counting down.
TAGCATTCCGCCATAAAGGGCTTTACCCGGTACGGTAAGTTTGGCGACATCGTTAGCAAGTAACTTACGTAAGAAGGCACAAGCATCGCTGCCGGTAACGTCAACTACGGTCATGTGAGACACGTCAAACATGCCTGCGTCTTGACGTACTGCGTGGTGCTCTTCGATTTGAGAGCCGTAGTTAATCGGCATTTCCCAACCATGGAAATCGACCATTTTGGCGTTTGATTGTAAATGCTTGTTAAAAAGTACTGTTTTGCTAGCCATTATTATCCCTTTTTTTGAGGCCTTTCTTATGTAGGTATTTGATAAAATGCGAACAAAATTATACTCCGCAGACCCAATTTGTATACAAAAGAATTTTCTAATCCGAGTCCAGTCGCATTAGTTTAGCTAATCTATTGGCATAATTTTTTTACATAATTATTTACAATAAAATAACTGATTTAACTGTGCTACCTGATATTAAACAAGTTTCTACATTAGCTATGATTAAATTGGCTCACGACAAAGTTTAGGTAATGTCATTTTGTTACCCATAGCCTGTTTGATGAACACTGTTTTCAGTCCAGCGACATTATCAACTAGGGTTAGGCCGATGTCGCGCATGGCTTTTTTAAGCGGATTGCTGCCGGCAAACAGTCTTTTAAAGACTTCCATGGTGGCGATCATTTCCATGGCTTCAGCTTTACGCCAACGTTCAAGGGCGCGTAAATGGCTATATTCGCCTAAGTCTTTGCCTTGCTCATGCAATTGGGTAAAGGTGTCGATGATACTGGCAGCGTCTAAAAAGCCTAAGTTAACCCCTTGGCCGGCTAACGGATGAATGGTATGGGCGGCGTCACCGGCCAGCACTAAACGGTGGCGCGCAAAATGGCGCGCATAACGCATCCGCAGTGGAAATGATTGACGCTCGCTGATCACTTGGCACAAGCCTAAACGACCATCAAGCGCGGCGGTTAATGCTTTTGAAAACTCAACCTCATCAAGCGCTAATAATTGCTTGGCTTGATCGGGCGACACCGACCACACAATTGAACATAAATGGTCGTCATACAAGGGCAACATAGCTAATGGGCCGCCGGGTAAAAAGGCTTGTCTGGCGGTGGCGTCATGGGCGAGTTCGGTGCGCACTGTGGCGACAATGGCATGGTGACCGTAGTCCCAGAATGTCAGCGGAATACTGCATTGCTGGCGCACCCATGAGTTGGCACCATCGGCAGCCACCACCACGGCGGCGCTAATGTTGTCGCCACTGGCTAAGGTAAGCCAAGCTTCGCGTTCGCCAAAGGCTATACGTTCAAGGCGTTGGCCTTCTAAATGGGTTAAATTACTGATCTCACTCGCACGTTTGGCAAGGGCATAGCTGATGGCATCGTTTTCGATAATCGAGCCTAAATGCGTTTCGCTGATGCTGTGGGCGTCAAATTCAATTTTGCCTAGGCCGTCTTTGTCCCACACCGACATTTTTTGGTAAGGGCTGACACGATTGTCATCGAGATATTGCCACGCACTGAGGTTTTGTAGCAATTGCTGGCTGGCTTTGTTAATGGCACTGACACGCAATTTAGGCTCGCCACTGACCGCTTGAATTGTGCCAGCATCGATGACCACGACATTAAGGTCGGCGTTGGCTAAACCGATTGCGGTAGCGAGCCCGACCATGCCACCTCCGACGATGGCAACATCATATGTTTGAGTTGAATACATGGTCAATCCTTACCTTAAAAGAGTTAACGCCAACCCATTGCGGTTTGAGCAACGGGACGTTTGAGTGGGGGTAACCAAGACAATAAACGCAAACAGACATTGCGCCCCGCCACCAGCGGCCAATATTGATTGGAAAAACCACGCACTAAAAATTCGATATTGCGAAGTGTGCAGTCGCGATCGGCTTGGCGATCGACTAAATATTGATGCACGATGGCGCTGCTGCCGACATCGACCTGGGTTGAGCTATTGGTTAATTGATGCGCACTAAAGGCCTGTTCAAGTACATTGAGTAACCCCACTACATCACGTAAACCTAAGTTAAAGCCTTGTCCGGCAATAGGATGTAGGGTTTGCGCGGCGTTACCGACAAAGATACAACGATGGTAAACAGGCCTTGGCATATACGATAACGTTAGTGGATAACTCACCCGCTGACCGACGTCGACGAAACGACCCGCTCGGTGACCAAACGCTTGTTGTAAGGCGGCTAAAAATTCAGTTTTGTCGCCGTTGACTAATTCATGGGCTTGTGCGGGCGGTAATGCCCACACGACTGAAAAACGTGATTGGGTCGGCGTTGCTGAAGACTTAGACGCGAATGACTTAGACTTGAATGAATTAGACGCTGATGACATAGGTAAAAGTGCCAGCGGGCCGGTTTGAGTGAAGCGTTCGTAAGCCCAATGCTGATGGGCTTGATCTGTGGTGATATTAGCGACTATAGCCGTTTGATCAAAATCGATTTTTTCTGTGGGTTGGCCCAGATGTTGGCGCACGACCGAATTGGCACCATCTGCTGCCACCAATAACTGGCAATGCAATTGAGTGCCGTCATCTAAGGTTAATAGGTGGCCGTCTTGTTGGGCTTGTATATAGGTGACTTTAGCAGGACAAAACAAACTGACAGATGATTTAGCCAGCTCCTCAAATAGCACCTTACCGACTTGGGCTAATTCAACCACCTGGCCTAATGCATCTAACCCAAGCGGTTTAGCATTGAGCTCGGTCATGCCAAAGTGACCGCGATCGGAAACATGAATATTTTCAATTGCAGTGCCAAGATGCTGCAACTTGGGCCAAATGCCTAAACGAGTGAGTTCAAAAACAGAACCGTGAGCAACGGCAATGGAGCGAGCATCAAAGCCTGGGTGATTATTGTTGGCAACGTGGGCTTCGATTAAGGCAATGCGCAGCGGACGCGACAAGGTGGCAGATAACTTAGCTAACCCTAAGGCTAACGTGGCTCCTGCCATGGCGCCACCCACAATGGCAATATCAACGGCAAGTGGTTGTGTGGAGGTGTGTGCTGAGGTCATACGCTGCGTTACTGCCTATACCAAAAATATTAGTGAAAATTTGAATGCTCGTCGGTGTCATGTAAAGGCATGTCTAAACCGAACTCTGAATAGCATAAAATAGCCGACATTCTGACAAATTCTTGCAGTTCAACGTAGGCGACTTCGGATTCTTCGTCATCACCAACATCAAATTCTACTTGGGCAATATCAGCAAGGTCTTTAATCACTTCACGCACATCAGATGATGCTTTTGCTAGCTGCGGTTGAATAATGGCAATGCCGGTTAAGAAGCTTTGGGTCCACAAAGCTAACGCTTCAACGCGCTCGCTCAGCGGCACTTCTTCTTCTGGCAGTAACAAGGTAAAGCCAAATTCAAAATCGACTAATCGTGTCACCGTGTCTTGATACAACTCACTGATCAACTTTTGTAAGTTCGCTTCTAGCGGCTGACCGTCGTTCATTAACTCAACTAACGGCGTTAACCACGCAAAATTCTCTTGTTTTACGCCACCACAAATTAGCCCAACAAGTGCACCGTGCACTTCTACTGGATGTTGGCCTACTTCAGCGTAATCTAATGCCTGTTTTAGTTTTTCAATACATAATGAAGGTGGGATTGCCATGGTTAATTCCTAATAGCGCTATATCTGCTTCAATGCTAGCAGAGATAGTATGATGCTCCAAATGCGAGCGTGTATTGTGCCCCAATTATACAGGGACTGAAGCAGATTTGTTCACACAAACAGCAAATAGTTAAAAAGGGATACTGTTGCCTTGCGCTTTTAAATTCAGCCCTATATAGTTCGCTCACATGCTGAACTTTACTAACATCAGCTCGGAATAATAAACGGTTATCAAACAGTCTTTTGTCCCGCTAACTGCGCTACACTGACTTATAATAGACCTGTTATTGGCGCAGCGATTAATTGCACAAGACGCCTGGTTAGCAAAACAAATGACAAGTTTGATATGAAATATGTCAAATTTTATGATTTTTACTTGTTTACCCCATCTCTTTAACCCGAGTGAGGTTAACTGAGGATCTGCGGCGACATTATGAGTAACAGTGCTGTTGATATTACCCTATTAGGGCGCACCTACTCCATCGGATGTCCTAAAGGACGCGAAGAAGCATTGCGCACGGTAGCCAGAGAAGTTGAAAACCAGCTGACGACGTTAAAGTCTCGGACCAACAACTTAAGCCGTGAAGAGCTTGCCATTATGGCCGCACTCAATATTGGTAATGAATTGTACGAAGAAAAGCAAAAGAATAAGCAGTACATGGCGCAAATGGATGAGCGAATTTCGTTATTACAGTCAACGTTGGAAACATCCTTGGTTGAACGAAGCAGCTAGGAAGGCTAAACTAAGATTTCAGAATTAAGAATAACTTGATTCTACCCTGTTTTGCTCCCTGAGATATTCGCCAGTTGGTTAAGTCCCTGTGCCGATAATTACAAACCCAGGGTGAATGCTTTCGTTGACACTGTGCATGCTCGGATTATACCGAGAAGCCTTAGGAAATGAACATTTACCCGCCTTGAACCTACGGTTCAAGGGCTGCGCCAGCAGCGGTATTTTGGGGAGCATTCTAATTTCAGATTTAGCCTTTTTTTAAGGCTCATTTTTTGAAGATCACCTCGGTTACACTTTTTAGATAGTGCCTTTATTTCATCCTCAAGCACGCTTTTATATCCAAGCACTGTTTCATATCCAAGCTCTTTCATATCCAGCTCACTTTCATATCCAGCTCTGTTTCATATCCAAGCACTCTTTCATATCCAGCTCTGTTTCATATCCAAGCTCTCTTTTCTCCTCAAGATCTCTTTTATCCTCCAGCTGTGCATAAATCGACAACATAACTTGGTGACGCTGATCCTTCAGCTCAAATAGCCAATAAAATACGACCGTTTTTTATACAAAACAGTCCCGCTTTCACACTTTCAGACGGAGACACTAGGTTACTTTATTGTTAAGATTGTTTTACAACGTATATTACTGTATAAAGTGTTTAATATTAATAACTTGTAAATATGGATTATGACAAGCTGCTCCACTCATCTCAAGGTTTACTGCACCATTTTAATTGTATTCATGTTCAGCTTATCTGCTTGTAAATCCACACCCGACCCTGTTAAACCGAGTCATATCATTCCTGCTGCGTTATCTCATTTGCCTGCTGATGCAGCAAACCTAGGTTTGGATATCATTGATGTTCAATTGAGCTTAGGCGATCGCAATTTATATCTGGCTAGCAATGGCAATATCAAAATGGTCTCGACCGCACAATGCCAGTTAGATATTTCGGCGCACCGTGGAGATTTTCGTCAACCAGAAAGTAGCGCTAATGCTATTGCTTCGGCCTTGAACGATAACTTTAACAGTGTCGAAATTGACGTAATGCTACTCAAAGATGGCACTTGGGTTAATCATCACGATAGTCAAACAGGTCGCGCTACCGTGTATTACACCGGTGAACGCTTTAAACTAAATCGCATGAGTGTTCAGCAGTTCGCTAATCTGAAACTGCGGGATAAACACAGTAACAATTTACTCAACGAACGCCCAATAACGGCTGCAGAAGCCTTTAGAGTATTTGGCGCTTATCGCACCCAAAATCAACGACTCAATGTAGAAATAAAATCTGATACCAATGGCCAAAAGCTGGTAGAGCTCGATAATATGCTCAGAAAATATATTGGCTTAGGTGGATTTTATTATTCTGCGGCAGAACGAGATGTCCTATACAAGCTACGTGGCATTAACCCATCGGTTTACTTAGGCTTTATTCAAGGTGGACACCCTACCAGTGTTGAAAAGTTAGCCGCAGATTTACGTAAAGGTGTAAAAAATGATGCCTATTACTTAGATAATCAACATAATCTTGAGCTTGCTGGTCGCTACGGCACTAAACGTTACCGCTCACGTTATAAAGACTACACCGCAACATCATCATTAACCCAATTGCAAAAAAAGCTGGGTAGCAACTCTGGTTTACACTTAGACATTCGCAGTTTTATGCAGCATCTCAGCGTCAAGTATCGTGCTCACCAACTCGGAATGAAGGTCTATACCTATTCGCTTAATGGCAGTGATTATCATCAATCACAATTACTTAAGTTAACCACTAATAAGCTACCCGATGGCGCAATTGTGGATGCCACGCCTTACAAGATTTGCCAGCGTTTATTCAACAGAGCCGTACCTAAAAAGCGTTATCAAGCATTGAGTAATGTCGGTCGTTATATTACCGCTTTACCCCAAGATGCTGACTTTGATCGCTTTGACGAAATGCTTGGTTATCAAACAGAAGGTTATTATTTGTCATTAACCTCTGGCCTTAAAGCCATCCATAGCACTGCGGTTAACAAGACACCTAACAACATACCCACGCCTTTGTTGGAACATGGTTTCCCCACTATTACTGATGAAATAATTGATAACGACACCGGTGACACCATTATTTTAAGGTTACCAGGTCGTCAGGCTAATAAAAATTAATATGACTGATAATAACAAAAGTCCATTTGCAACAAATTTGCTTAACACTGCCCCGACGCAAAAGAAGATGGAATCAGCTGAAAAAGAGCTGAAGAAAGTACAGAAAAATCAACAATCAACGGCTGTCAAAGCTAAAAAACAACAAGCTGTTGAAGCCCAAATGGTTAACACGGGTAAACCCTTCTGGTGGATGCTGTTGATGTTCATTTGTTCGATAGTGTATTTATTCCCTGAGGCGGTGTTTAATGCGGCGTTAACCGATGTTGCTGGCGGGCGCAATTCCAGCGTGGAAGACTTACGGGCGGTAGAATTATTTGGTCGTACCATCAGTGGTGTTGGCGTTACCCTGCTTTTAGCTGACTTATTACTAAAAGGTAAACAAGTGGCTAAAGCCACTCGGGCTTTAGGTTATTTCACCCTAATTGCAGTGATTATTTGGCCAACGGTATTTTTTGGTCAAAAGTGGTTAGTGGATCATTTTATTATTGATGCATCGACCCCAGAAGAGCGCCAACAAGCTTATTTGTCGCAAGTACTTCGTAGCGCATTGATTGAAAATTCAATAAAATTTGAAGGCATTGATTACGACCCCGATAAAAAACACAGTGCAATCGAAAAAACGTTTTTATCCGTGTTTGGTGGACTCGTATACGCTGATGATAAATTAGTGGACGATTTAAAACAGAAAAAGCGCTTGATCATGGAAAAATTTGTTCGCGACCGTGCTATGTCTCGATTTGATCAACACTACGCTAACTATGATAATTTCCGCCAGACCCTACGGGGAAAATACACTGAGTATGCTGCAGGTTCTAATCAATATAATCAGGCCTTAGCTAGCGTACAAACACGATCTGACGCTTACTGGCTCGATACCCAAAACCAGGTAAAGCAAGGTTGGGAGCAATACCAACAAGGCACCAAGGCTTATGAAGCCAGGGTCGAATCCCGGGCACAAAAAATAGCCCCTAAATTATACGATTATTTTGAACGGCGTAATAAATGTGCAGAAAAGAAAAGTGGCAGTAATAAAGACCGTTGTTTCGAGCGACTGCAGAACGGTTATGACAAAGAAATAGCCAAATACAGCATGCCTTATATTCCACCTAATGATTGGTTGGTTCGTGAAGAAATTTCGACGTCTGAAAACGTCGGTAATTCCATTATTTCAGGGATTTTGACATTTGGCCTTTACACTGCAATGCAAGCTGCTGATGCCGTAACGGGTGGCGACGCTGGATTTAAAGATCATCGTATGGTGTATACCAACGATGTGAATCATTATAAAAACGTGTTGATGCTAAAAATGGAGCCTGATTTTATTAAAGAGTCGGGTGGCTATCCATTAGGCATTAACTCAATTCATGAATTTAGAGTAAATGAACTTACCAGCATAAAAGTGAATAAAAAGCTGAAACAAAAAGGCTTAACCTTATCCCCTTCTTGGTCACTGACCGATCGTAATAGCTTTGACATTGCAGTTGCTAAAAAAGTGCGTCAACAAGCTGATAGTGAGTGGCGATCAAAAATGAAGGCTAAAGGCAATGACATGCCGCCGAATTTAAGCTGGCAGACATTTCAACAGCAAGGCGTTATCCAACAGCGTATTGAGGATGAAATGAAAGAGCTTTACGTAAAACCAACGCTGGCTGATTGGAATAACCGTGAGTTTAAACAGAAAATTATTGAACCCAATATACGACGGAAAACCACCGAGTATCTTAATGTGCTCGAAGCCCAACAAGTTGAGTTTGCCGACGGCGGCGCTTTTGAATCGACGGGTAAGTCGGCTTTAAGATCAACGATTATTCCGCCAATATCCATGTCGATTAGCTTAGCCTTGGTGCTATTAACCCTATTAAAGTTACCGATGAAAGCCGTAGAACTCGTGCAAGTAAAAAGGACTCGAGCAGCAGCAAAAGCTAAGCCTAACCGATATATAAAACCTGCAATATCTATCCTGTTATTAGCGGCAATTTTTGTGGTGCCTTTATCCATGGCCGTTAACCAATACACCATGAAAGAATCGGCGTTGCATTACTTTTTTGAACAAATGGAGAAGAATGATTCAGCCATGATTTCATTCGCGCTTAAATGGTTATTAGTGACTCAACCTATGGTGCAACCTATCGGTTCATCCATTGACCAAGGCTTATTTATCACCAAAGGATTTAATGCGATCAGTGAGCCCATTAACCGCTTTGATTTAGCAATAATGTCTGAACATGATTCAACTAAGCTTGCTAAATACTCGCCTAAGAAAGCCGCCTTATTACCTCTGACTATCAACAACAATATCGCCAATGCCAAGGTGGCAGTGATGAATATTAAACCAACATATCAAGCAGGCATGATGTTACCCGCGGGCAGTTATGACATAAAAGTCAGCGCCCCTGGACATATTTCCGTTAGAGAATGGGTGTATTTGAAAGCCGACGAAACTGATTTTAATATCAATTTGTCAGCAGCAGACGTGACCAGTCAATGATAAAAAAACAGTAAAAAAATTCATCACGCATTGATTTATAGGAAGTATTACGTGAGTAAATTAGAACAATTCCAAAGTTTTATCCGTAGCAACGGTAAAGATCTCACTGGTGTCGATGTACCAGTAATATTAAGCAACGAACAAGCAAAGCTTCCACAGCTTAAATTTACCTTTGGTTGGACGATTGAAGTTGGCGTGAGTGCACATGAACACGGCGGCTATTGCCCATCTGGAATTAAGTCAGGCAGTGCATCCAATGCCCGAGATCTCGCCCATGACAAAGCCAAAGAGTATGTCAGTGGACAGAATTCGTTGTTTAACGATCGCTTCTTAACAATACTTGGGCCTGATATTGCGGAAAATTTCCTAATAAGAAATAGAGGCTTAAAATCAGCCCCTGAAACCTATGTGGGCAGCAAAGTTTGCTACCGTTGCCATGGTTCTGGTAGTCAAAGTTGTTCTAGCTGTTATGGCTCTGGTAGTAACTCTTGTAGTGGTTGTCATGGTAGTGGCCGCGTCAGTGTTTCGCGTCATGATAGCTATAATAATCGCACGGTTTATACCACAGAGTCTTGTTCATCATGTTGGGGCAGTGGTAAAAAAACCTGTTATACCTGCAACGGCTCGGGCTCTGTGACGTGCGGCACTTGTAGTGGCGGCGGTTACCTCTATCACAGTTACACCATTGATGGTGAAGCAAAACGCAGCACTAACTGGGCTTATAACAGCAGTGATTACCACAAATGGACCTCTGAATTTGTCAAAAATAGCGGCTTAAACTTAGTCTATAATTTAACTGAGATAACTGAAGTTGATGTTGAGGGTACCCTTGATGGCTGTACCTTTATGTATGCTTTTACCGCTAAACTTCCAACCCTGCAATTTACCGCGACGATTGATAAAGTCGATACCAAGATGTGCTTTGCCGGTAAAAAGAACACCACCCATAATGCCGGTGGGGTTTACGATCCTGCGGTATGGAGTGTGGCACAGAAAATGGCAGGGGGCAGCCAATCCGCCGACAAAGTGGCATTAGCCACCCCTGCTGTAAAAAACATTATCGAAGCCGATACAACCCACACGCAAATTGCATTATTAGATGAAAACTGGGTATCGACTGATATTAAAGACGCGGTATTATCTAACTACCAAAACTTAGTGACACAATTAAAAAAGCAAAGCGTTAAAGGTATTACACCTAACATGTTCGCAGGCTTGATTAAATACACTTATTTATTCTTTACTTTAGGGATGTTAATCGCGCTGTTATTCCCCAAATTTGCAGTCGATTCCGGTTATCGCATGAGCGTGACTCAAATACCTGAATGGATGATGGCGTTATTGACGATGCAATTTGGCCTATTCGGGCTTCCCGCTGTGGCTAATTATGCCTTTGTACTTGGGTTATTGTGGTTAAGCTACCAAGGTGTGAAAAAATTGTATTGGAAAAATATCAGTAACGCTAAGATCTGGGTATTGGCTATCAGCATTACACTATTATTGCCACATATGGCGTTAACGCTTTATTACAACACGGTTGAACTGCTTGGCCATTCACCCGCCATGGCTAGCACTCTCGTGAGTGGCTCATTATTGGTCGGGCTTTACTTACTCGTCATTGGTGTAAAATGGCCACAAAAGTGGTATAGCAAAATTTTTGGATTGATTGCTGGAGTCAGTTTTTATTGTGCCCTACAATACGGTTTGTTCTTAATAAACCCAACTTATGGTTTTATCGAAAATAATGCTAATTATTCTGGTGATGTGGCTGCGTTATTATCATCTGGTTTACGTTTTATGGGGAATAATTTAATTGAGTGGGCTTTGTTATCAGTTGGCTTTACTTACTTCTTAACACGTAGAAAATTTTGGTTAAAAGCAAAGACGATGATGGCTGATTACGAGAGTCCGGTGCTACTAAAATCGATGAACATGGATAAATAGTCCCGTATTGTGTTGCTAAAAACAACCCAGCGTAATGCTAAGCCTTACGCTGGGGGGAAGTTTGATGCAAAGTGATTCAGCATTAGCTGACTATCAATCTGTGATTTCATCTCATTACAGAACGCGATAACCTACTTTGAGTTCCAGTTGTTGATTATCGTTTTTTTAAATTCATTTGTAAGTGTTGGAGTATTCCCTACATATGAGCATGACGCGTTTTATGACTAATTCAGAACCATATCAGTCAGATTCTTCAGCGGTTCAAACCCTGATTACTTATTTTTCTTCTGGCAGCACTGCATCAGATAAACTTATGACGGATCAAGCCATTATCAATAAAGATTCATTTACAGATCCTTCAATCCCAGCACCGTTATTCGACAGTTATAATATGAGCCGTGACAGTATTCGTCGCCATATCAGGCAAGAGCGTAATGCCCTTTCTCAAGCGGAACAAAACCAACTAGCCTTGATTGCTAGTCGACATTTATTGTCAGAAATTCAGCGTATTTCAGCTAAACGAGTGGCGCTATATTTAGCTTTTGACGGTGAACTAGCAACCAATAAGTTGATAAAAGCTTTATGGAAATTAGATATTGAAGTGTATCTACCTCGCTTGCACCCTTTTGCTAAAGGGCATTTGCTGTTTATTCGCTATACCGCTGATACTGTGATGATAAACAATCGCTTTAACATTGCCGAACCCAAGCTTGATGTCGGCAACATTGCCACTGTTGAGCAGCTGGATATGATTGTGACACCCTTGGTCGCATTTGATAATAATGGTAATCGCATGGGTATGGGCGGCGGTTATTACGACCGCACCTTGGCACAAGTGATTGATAACAAGCCGTTAGCCGTCGGGTATGCCCATGACTGTCAGCAAGTGAGCGTTTTACCGATTGAATATTGGGATGTGCCGTTGCCGGTGATAATTACTCCAACGAAACGGTTAGCTATTTAAAATAGCTTAATTTTATTAAGGTCCTGGCGCTTCGCTCACACCCGTTCAAGCAGGGAAAACGGCTTTTCCCTCTTGGATCTCCCCAGCCGCTCCGGCAAAGTGTTGATCCTCATAGCATAATAAAAAGCCCTATCAATACACAGTATTGATAGGGCTTTTTATTTATTTTATTTATGTTAGTTACACAATTGCTTTCTCTAATGCTTGGCTAACATCGGCAATGATGTCATCGATGTGCTCTATTCCCACCGAAATGCGGACGAGGTCTTCTGACACGCCGGCTTTGGCTAACTCTGCGCCGCTGAGTTGGCGGTGAGTGGTACTGGCAGGATGGCACGCCAGTGATTTAGCATCGCCGATATTGACTAAACGCAGCACCATTTGCAGTGCATCAATAAACTTACCACCAGCGACTTTACCGGCTTCAGCATTATCGGCTTTAATGCCAAAACTGATGATACCAGAGGCTTTACCGCCAGTGATTTTTTGGCATGTACCATGATGCGGACTATCCGGTAATGCGGCGTAATTAACCCAGCTAATGCTTGGATGCTGTTGTAAATATTCAGCTAACGTGAGGGCATTGCAGCAATGACGTTCCATGCGCAGGCTTAAGGTTTCTAAACCTTGGAGTAATAAAAAGGAACTGTGTGGCGATAATGCTGCGCCAGTATTGCGCAATGGCACAACGCGGCAGCGACCAATAAAGGCCGCTGGACCAAACGCGTCGGTATAGACCACGCCGTGATAAGACGGATCGGGCTCATTGAGTATCGCAAAGCGTTGCTTGTTCTCTACCCAATCAAATTTGCCCGAATCAATAATCACCCCACCAATAGTAGTGCCGTGGCCGCCAATGTATTTGGTTAATGAATGAATAACGATATCTGCACCATGATCAAATGCACGACATAACACTGGCGTTGCCACAGTATTATCAACAATTAACGGCACCCCATGTTTGTGGGCAATATCGGCCAAACGCTGTAAGTCGACAATATTACCGGCAGGATTACCAATCGATTCACAAAATAACGCTTTAGTCTTATCGTCAATTAATGCATCGAGGCCATCGAAATCATCAAACGCCGCCATACGGACTTCAACACCTTGGCGGGGCAATGTATGGGCAAATAAATTATAGGTGCCACCGTATAACTGGCTGGTGCTGACAATGTTGTCGCCCACTTGGGTTAACGCTTGAATGGCATAAGTAATTGCCGCCATGCCTGATGCAACTGCCAGCGCACCAATACCACCTTCTATCGCAGCCAAGCGTTGTTCAAGCACGCTGGTTGTCGGGTTCATAATGCGGGTGTAAATGTTACCGGCAACTTTTAAGTCAAACAGGTCGGCACCGTGTTGAGTATCATCAAAGGTGTACGATGTCGTTTGGTAAATGGGCACTGCTGCAGCTTTGGTGGTTGCTTCAGACTCGTAGCCATAATGTAATGCCAGTGATTCCAGTTTCATGTTTGCTGCAGACATAGCGCCTTCCTTAACTGTGTATATTCGAATGGATTAATGACCCAAAAGGGGCTCCGCAGTTGTTGATAATAGCAGCGGTTCTCTACACTAGCAATTAGCCATCTAGAAGTCTATTACTTAGTTGCAACAATACCTCACGACATGACTATTTTAACTGTCTGCCGCCATCTACCGCATAACTGCGACCTGTAACATAATGGCTGCCCAGTAGGTAGTCGACCAAAGAAATGATTTCATCATTACCGGCTTCTTTAGGCAACATCGCTTTAGCCAGTGCTTTGGCTTTGTAGGCATCATCGTCATCTTGGTTAAATAAAATCATAGCAGGCGCAATGGAGTTAACTTTAACGTGCGGGGCTAACAAGCTCGCAAACGACAGACTCATGTTGTGAAGTGCGGCTTTGCTGGCGGCGTAGGCAATATGCTTTTTACTGCCTTTTTCGGCTACAAAGTCGGTAAGATGAATAATGTTACTGGCACCAATGCTATCGTCATTGGTTTTGGCGGCACTGATCAGCAATGGTGCTAACGCTAGGTTGATTTGATACGGCGCAGATACATGAATTTGCATCATCCGCATCATAGTCTCGCTCGGGCTTAAGCCATTGTTGTCGGGCAACCAGTCTGACGCATTATGAATAATGGTATCGAGGCGATCATGATGCTCATTGATATGCTCAATCAATGCATCGATTGCCACAGGATTAGTTAAGTCGCATGAATGTAAACTCGCCCCCAACTTTCCCAGCTGTTCAATACTGTCGTAGTGGGTGCGATAGGTACCAATGACCTGATGACCTTGGGCCAAATAATATTTAGCCAGGGCATAGCCAATGCGTTTACCTACGCCAGTGATCAGTATTGTACGTTCCATAATGCTCTCTTTATTTTAGCTCTGATACATTGAACTTTTATCATAAGCAAATTAGATGGTTATCTCAAAGAAAATGATCAATTGATGACTAAAAGTCATCTTAATGCCTAATGGTGACAAGTTATAGCTTGGTCATAAAAAAAATGACTTCAGTTACTTGAGGTAATTGAAGTCATTAGCCATTATTGATAACGGTTTATATCCTAAACGGAGGTCATTCCTAAGCTAAAAACTCAGCTCTTGTCGCTGGGTTGGCTTTAAAGCAGCCGCCAAGCGCTGTGGTTTGGGTGCTTGATGAGGTGTCCATTATGCCGCGTGATTTTACGCAGTAATGGGTGGCATTAATGCTCACTGCGACATCGTCGGTTTCCAGTAAGGTTTGCAGCGCCACTAAAATTTGCTGGGTTAGGCGTTCTTGCACTTGTGGTCTTTGAGCAAAAAATCGCACGATACGGTTAATTTTCGATAATCCAATAATATTGTCTTTTGGTATGTAGGCGACTTTGGCGAGCCCATCAATGGTAATAAAGTGATGTTCGCACGTGCTGACCACACTGATATCGCGGATCTTAACCATTTCTTCGACACCCATTTTATTCTTAATTTGGGTGATTTTAGGAAAATTAGCGTAATCGAGACCAGAAAAAATCTCGTTAACATACATTTTAGCAATGCGGTGCGGCGTTTCAGCCAAGCTGTCGTCGCTAAGATCGAGCCCTAACGTTGACACCACTTCAGTCATTAAGCCTTTAATGCGTTCATACTTTTGCTCACTGGTCATCTGGCTTGGTGCCAGTGGTGTTTCAAGTCCATGTGTGACTAGAGCTTGTTGAACTTTCAATGCTTCAGCAGACAACTCTGCGCGGGTTATGTCATTAATCATCATAATAATAACATCCTTAAATAATGGGTTAAGTTAGCTGTGATACTCTAAAGACAACGACACTGAATCGGCGAATCGCAATGCATGAGGTTTATCAATGGTGACTCTGGCTATGGTAACGGCTGGGTGTTCACGACAAATTTCTAATACGTCGGCAACCAGTTTTTCCAGTAATAAAAACCTACCCTCTTCAACATGCTGAATCACTTTTTTGGTGATGACCTTATAGTTTAGCGCATCGGCAACGTTATCGGTTTGAAACGATCGATCGGCTGGATAATGGATCTCAATATTGATCACCACATCTTGCTGCTTTTCGCGCTCGTCTTGGTTAAAACCAATAAAAGTACGTAAGCGTAAATTGGTGACCTTAATAATGGCTTGGCTTAATGGCATTATTGAGCCCTTGTGGTGTGTTTTGATTAGATACGCCAAGGTTGAATAAAAAGATCATAAACAGTCGTTTCGATCAGCAGCCCTATCTGGATAAAATTTCGATTGCTGTAAATGTAAACTGGCTAGGCTTGTGGTGCGTACAATACTCAATATACACATTTTGAATAATGAGGTTAATAATGGAACTGACTATTTTTTATGACGGCACTTGCCCGCTTTGCCTCAATGAAATGCAGCAATTAAAGCGCTACGACAGTTTAAACCGCATTGGCCTTGAAGATATTAATGCCGA
The DNA here is from genome assembly GCF_040309905.1 of Shewanella sp. CAL98-MNA-CIBAN-0140. Taxonomy (NCBI): domain Bacteria; kingdom Pseudomonadati; phylum Pseudomonadota; class Gammaproteobacteria; order Alteromonadales; family Shewanellaceae; genus Shewanella; species Shewanella sp. CAL98-MNA-CIBAN-0140. The sequence continues at coordinate 63,009 of NZ_JBEOPI010000016.1, read as the reverse complement.
TGATATTAAGCTGCGCTTCCCTGATTTAGATGTGGTGCGCGCTAATACTGTTTTACATGGACTTCAAGCGGATGGCAGCTGGCTTTATGGCTTAGATGTTACCGCCAAAGCATGGGGGATGATGGGTAAGCACCGTTGGATAAAACTGTTGCGCATGCCTGTTATCAAACCCATAGCCGATGTGGCTTATTTGGCCTTTGCTCGTAATCGCTACCGAGTATCTTACCTACTCACGGGTCAAAAGCGTTGTAGTAACGGCACTTGTAACATCAAATAAGGGCAAGCGGCATGAGCGATCCAACTTCAGCAGAAACCTTAATTGTTATTGGTGCCTCATCGGCCATTGCCCGAGCGTTTATCAACCAAGCTGTAGTGGATCAAGGCCAAGAGGTACCGTTAAGTATCATTTCGATTAGCCGTCAGTCGGCACTGACGTTAGCCGAACACCCAGCCAACATAGTGCACCACCATTTTAGCTGTGATTATCAGCAAGCTTCTATTATTGAGTGTGTTAACAACATCAGTTTAGTTGCCGGTAAAGTCACTCGTGTGGTGATGTGCAATGGTATTTTGCATTCCAAAACGCCGCTATCGCCAACTGAACAACCCAAAAACTCAAACCTGATGCCAGAAAAACGCATTGAAGACATTAACAGTGATGCATTGCAGGAATTGTTTTATGCCAACAGTATTGTGCCCATGCTGTGGCTAAGCGCACTGACAGCGTTATTGTCGCAAGCAAACCATAACGTAGCCGCTGACAAAAAGTGCGTGATCAGTATTTTAAGCGCCAGAGTTGGCAGCATTTCAGATAATCGTTTAGGCGGCTGGTACGGCTATCGCGCCTCGAAAGCGGCATTAAACATGTTGATCAAAACCACTGCCGTAGAATATGCAAGGCGACTGAAACGAGTCAAGCTCGTCGCATTTCATCCCGGCACCACTGACACGCCATTATCAAAACCGTTTCAGGCCAATGTGCCAGCAGGCAAGTTATTCACCCCAGAATTTGTCGCCAGCCAGTTAACGGCGATCATGGCTGAAATACAGCCTAACGGCGAAGCCAGTTATCTTGATTGGCAAGGCAAAGAGATAAATTGGTGATGATGAATGAAGATGCTAGATGCTAGATGCTAGATGCTAGATGCTAGATGCTAGATGCTAGGCATTATAAATAAAAAAACGCGAAGCATTGGCTTCGCGTTTTTAGTACATTGATTTGTTAATTACTTAACAAATTCAACGCCTAATTTGATATCACCTTTAAGGGTGTCTAACATTGCATCACGAGCGTTAGCTTCAAATGCACTAATTTCACCGTAAGGTAATACTTTTTCTACGCCGTTTTTGCCAAGAAGGATTGGCTGGGCGAAGAATGTAGCGTGCTCACTGCCGCCGTCAATATAGGCACATTCAACGATGTTGGCTTCGCCTTGAAGACCGCGTACCAATGATAAACCAAAACGACAAGCTGCTTGGCCCATTGATAATGTTGCGCTACCACCACCGGCTTTAGCTTCAACAACTTCAGTACCCGCGTTTTGAATGCGAGTGGTCATTGCTGCCACTTCTTTGTCAGTGAACGTCACGCCTTCAACCTGAGAAAGTAAAGGCAGAATAGTCACGCCGCTGTGTCCGCCAATAACGTTCACTTTAACGTCAGCAACGTTTAAGCCTTTAAGCTCTGCGATGAAGGTTTCACTGCGGATAACGTCAAGAGTGGTGATACCAAATAAACGGTTTTTGTCGTAAACACCAGCATTTTTCAATACTTCAGCAGCAATCGCAACCGTTGTGTTAACTGGGTTAGTAATAATACCCACTAAGGCTTTAGGACAAGTTAGCGCCACTTTTTCCATTAGGTTACGCACGATCCCAGCGTTGATATTGAATAGATCTGAACGATCCATACCAGGCTTACGCGCAATACCCGCAGACATTAAGACTACGTCAGCATCCAATAATGCAGGTGTTGGATCTTCACCAGCAAAACCTTTTACTTCTACGTCGGTTGGGATGTGACTTAAGTCAACCGCAACACCAGGAGTAACAGGAGCGATGTCATACAGAGACAACTTTGAGCCCGCAGGCAGTTGAGTTTTTAACAGTAAAGCTAGAGCCTGGCCGATACCACCAGCAGCACCCAATACAGCAACTTTCATAATTATCTCCATCAATTTATGCAGTTTGTGACATTGATCTACATTGTCGTGGCGTCACATTACTGCATCGTCACAGTAATTTCAATTATACGTTAGTGGACAGTCATAAATAAGTAAGCGCTAATCCACAGTTTAATTGGGGGAAACGGACATCTTGCTCCAATTTATACCTAAAAATATCATAAAATCGCTCCAAAGAAGGATTATTATTGATCATTTTCAGGCACATCTTGTCAATCTAATGATGTTCAATATCGACTAGCTACAACAGAAACATGTTCGATTACCTCGCTCAAATAGCGGCTATAACTGCATATGAACCTCTTGTGTTGTTTGTTTTACTGTTTTAACGTTATGAGCAAACCGCTCATTTGTACTGGTTTAATGACATTAGCGCTACCATGAACGCAGGCGCTATATACCATAAAATAAGAGAATTAGCGTACACTTAGGCTGCCACTGGCAGCATTAACTTATTCACCTACGCTGCCATCACTAACTGATACGATGCAGTTGTAATTGCCCTTTTAATGTGAGAATTCGATGATAATAAGAATAGGCCAACAGGCCGACCAGCAAGCGTTAGTTCAATTTAATCAAGCCATGGCAATGGAAACAGAGAACCTTGCATTAGATGCCAAGCAGTTAACCCGCGGTGTTGAAGGGTTGCTGACCCACCCTGAACGTGGGGTATATTTAGTCGCTGAAGTTGACGGTGAAATTGCCGGCTCACTCATGGTGACCTACGAGTGGAGTGATTGGCGCGCAAATAACTATTACTGGATCCAAAGTGTGTATATACGCCCACACAATCGTCGCCAAGGGATTTATGGCAAACTTTATCAAGCAGTAAAAGACTTAGCCGCAGACAATGGCGGTACTGCGAGCTTCCGTTTATATGTTGAGCATGATAATAAAATAGCCCAACAAACCTATGAATCCTTAGGCATGGAACAGAGCCATTATTTAATGTACGAAGAAAATACCAAGCAATCGTAAGTGATCATAAGTGGTATACAAAAAGCCGGAACAATCCGGCTTTTTTGTGGTTATTTTTCAAGGAATCTAAGGCGTTCAAGGGAGAGTTGCGACAATAACTAGCCTGTGCGCAACGCAAGAATTTTACTGATATCCAGTGGCGCGCTAAATTGGCTGAACCCTTTGTGCTGTTGATCAATCGCATGGATCGACATTCTGTCTGCCAATTCATTACCTTCAATCCCAATATGGGCAGCGACATGTTGCAGCACCAAATCCGCTTTCATTGCTTCATATAGCGCATGAGCCGGTTTGATGATCTCAAGGTTGGCTATTTCACCGCTTTTTCGAGTCCAGTTTTTAGCTTTCCAACCGTATGCCCACTCACAGACACATTTAATCGAGTACTGGGAGTCGCTCATGATTTGCACGGTTTCGCCCGCGTCTAGGACTTTTTTAGCCACCAATAATGCCTGATGCAGCGCGTTGAGCTCGGCGGTGTTATTGGTGCCATTAGGATTAAACAATCCAAACCATAACTCGCTTAACTCGCCTTTACGGTATATCGCCATCCCCGACCCGGCTTTACCAGGATTAGGTTCACAACCGCCGTCGGTATAAATCACCACATCAAATTGGCTTAATACTGCTTGATTAGCGCCAAGGCTTTTGGTTGATGTGCTAGCCCCAGCAGGCTTTACGGTTGATGAACGGCTTGTCGTCTTGGCTGAGGTACTTTTGCCGATACTGCTTGCAGGAGATTGAGCAAATGCCGCTTTAGCTTCCGCTTCTGTGGCAAAGGATTTGTATTTGGCTTGCGGATATTTATCAACTGAGCGCTTAGTGACATCCCAGCTGGTAAAAATGCCGGTTTCTCGTCCTGCCCATACTACATAAAACTTCTTTGCCATGATTAATTCTTACTTCAACAATGCTAGCGTCACGAATAACGTGATTGCATCATGCCATGATTAAACCTGGCTTTAAAACAAAAAACCATCTAGATCATTACAGTTGCAGTTAACTTGAGCTGCTTGATAAAATAAAAGCCTATTGGGGCTTGCGTTAGTTAAGGGTCAGTGGGCCATTAATATCATGATAATTGACACTGCCTGAGCCAGAATTGACTATGGTTAACCCATTGGTGTTAGCAACCTCAATGCCGCCGGAGCCATCTTTAATCGCAACGATACCCTGCACTTGGTTAACCTTGATAGAGCCTGACCCATCTTCAATACTGACATCGCCAATAACATGGTTAATGCGAATAGATCCCGAACCATCTTGCACATCGATCGCCCCTGACGCTTGATCAATATCAACAGATCCTGAACCATCAACTAATACCAATTTGCCAATGTGGTTCATCACAATACTGCCCGAACCGTCGGTTAACTCGATATCTGCACTGACGTCATCAACTTGGATAGAGCCTGAACCGTCGTTAATGTCTAGGGCTAAGGTTGACGGTACTTTGACCAATAGATCGATAAAGGGGGACTCACCTAATAAATGCTCAGTGTGTATTTCTGATAACAAATAGGCTTTATCACCTTTACGGGTCAAACTGAGTTTAATGTTAATGTCATCTTGATCTAATGACTGGGTATAGATGTCAGCATGTATCACCACTTCAGTTAAGCCTTGTACGCCGATAATCGTTAACTTACCTGCACCCGTATTGGCAACTAACTGCGTTAATGATCCAGCATCAAGATTCAATTGCTGCTGTACCAAGTTAAGATCTGTCTGAGTTTGCGCAGAGGTTTGTGATGACGAAAACACCGACTCAGCTTCGCCTTGTGACGCACCGAACAGCGTCGCCCCTAAAATAAGCCCGACGGTGACACTAATGGTTGCGATACGAATAGACATATGAGTAATTCCCTTTATGAAGATATAAATAAGCTTAGCTCACTACACCAATGTTATTAACATGAGTTAACGCTTGTTGGTAAGCGTTAGCGGCAATTAACAATGATTTAGCAGGTTTTATACCAACTCTACAAAGTCTTTATTTACAGTAACTTAAACTTAATCGTCATTAAAAAAAGTGGTTCATTAAACCAAAAAGAACTAAAATATCATACAATGTGGTTAACTTTACCACTGTGATTGTCACGGTTAACTCAAACAAAAAAGAAAAATAGCCCTATGCCAACATCTCCAGCGATATCGCAAACGTTAACTATCATTGTGGGTTCAACCAACCCGGTTAAAATAAGTGCAGCACAACACGCCATTGGACAATATTTCCCTGATGTTCAAATCCATTGTCGCGGCATGCATGCGCCATCATTAGTGGCAGAGCAACCCATGAGCGAAGCAGAAACTAAACTGGGGGCCATTAACCGCGCCAAGTTTTGCCAAGCCAATGCAAAAACGGCAAATCAACAGGCTGACTTTTATGTGGCGATGGAAGGCGGTGTAGATCCTTTTGAGCACGGCCCCGCCACTTTTGCTTATATGGCCATTATCCATAACGACACATTATCTGTCGGTCGCAGCGCCAACTTACCGCTACCGCAAACCATTTTTAACGCTTTACAAGCAGGTGAAGAACTGGGCAAAGTGATGGACAGAGTCTTTAACACCAACAACATTAAACAAAAAGGTGGCGCGATTGGTTTGCTCACCCAAGGTTTAGCCAGCCGTGAAAGCATTTATACCCAAGCATTAGTGCTGGCAATGGCTCCTTTTATCAATGCGGAATTATTTAATGACTAGACCAACCACAATGCCATTCACCTTAGACAACGGGGCAATAATCCGCCCACTACAAGCTCAAGACAATGCTGCATTGGCGACGATGATCCGTGAAGTGTCAGCAGAATATGGCTTAACTGCGGATAGAGGGTTTAGCGTTGCCGATAAGACGCTTGACTGTTTAAGTGAGGTATATCAAGCGCAAGGCTCACAATACTGGGTAATAGAATACCAAGGCAAAGTCGTTGGCGGCGCAGGTGTTGCCCCATTACCAGCCAATGATGGTGTGTGTGAATTACAGAAAATGTATTTTGCTAACACAATACGTGGCCAAGGTTTGGCGAAAAGATTATCGGCACTATGTGTTGAGTATGCCAAACAGCAAGGCTACCAGTCGATGTACCTCGAAACCACCGCTATATTAGTTGAAGCACTGGCCTTATATGAAAAATTAGGTTTCGTTCGATGCCAGCATTTAGGTGAAACAGGTCACGACGCCTGTGAAATCGCCATGACAAAAACACTGTAATAACGCTAAATAGGCATTAAACAAACGTATTTGCACGTTTTTTGCTCACTCTTTCTTTGTACTGTCTTATAGCGCTTTGCAAGGATGCAAAAGCTTGCTAGCCTCAGATCAAGCACATTCCATAGGAGGATGATAATGGAATACCAACGTATCGCGCATTCTAGCCTTGAGGTCAGTAAAATTTGCCTCGGCACCATGACTTGGGGTGAACAAAATTCCCAAGCCGAAGCTTTTGCTCAACTCGATTATGCTATTGGTCAAGGCGTTAACTTTATTGATACCGCTGAAATGTACCCTGTGCCACCCAAAGCTGAAACTCAGGGCGACACCGAACGAATTTTAGGTAACTACCTCAAAGCCCAAGGCAACCGCGATAATTTAGTTATTGCGACTAAAATCGCCGCGCCTGGTGGTAAAGGTGATTACATACGCAGCGATATGGCGCTCGATTGGCGTAATATCCATCAAGCCGTTGACGACTCATTATCACGCTTACAAATCGACACTATCGATTTGTATCAAGTGCATTGGCCCGATAGAAACACCAACTTTTTCGGCGAAATGATGTATGAGCATGACGACGAAGAACATTACACCCCTATTTTAGACACCCTTGAAGCCTTAGCCGAAATTATTAAACAAGGTAAAGTGCGTTATATCGGTATTTCTAATGAAACCCCTTGGGGATTTATGAAATACCTAAAATTAGCCGAACAGCACGATTTGCCGCGCATTATTAGCGTGCAAAATCCGTACAACTTGCTTAATCGCAGCTACGAAATCGCCATGTCTGAAATCGGCTATCGTGAAGATGTGCCGTTATTAGCTTATTCGCCGTTAGCCTTTGGCGCGTTAACCGGTAAATATGAAAATAATCAGTGGCCAGAAGGCGCACGCTTAACCGTATTTAAACGCTTTGCCCGCTATAACAGTACGCCAATGGCCCTTGAAGCAACTCAGGCTTATATCGATTTAGCCCGTGAGTTTAGTTTATCTCCGACCGAAATGGCCTTAGCGTTTGTTAATAGCCGCAAATTCGTCGCCTCTAACATTATTGGCGCCACTGATTTACATCAGCTAAAACAAAATATCGACAGCCACAAAGTCAGTTTATCTGCCGAGCTGATGCTAAGAATTAATCAATTGTCGGCGCTATATCGTTTTCCTTGTCCCTAGGCAAATGACATAACCGCTTAACAAATACGCTAATTGCCACAAACCCTTGCAATGGGCATCAAGATCAATGAAGATCTTGATGCCTTTTCTTTTCAGTATAGAAACCCTTATTTTATGAAGCCTGCATCGTCAACACCGTCTGCCGTTTTATTTGATCATCAAGCGATACGCGATCAATTTCCAGCGCTAAAACAGACCATTGGCGATTATCCTTTGTGCTACTTAGACACCGCAGCGACCAGCCAAAAGCCACAAGCTGTGATTGACGCAATGACCGAGTACTACCAACTCAATAATGCCAATGTGCACCGAGCGGCCCATCAACTGTCAGCCCGGGCGACTCAGCAATATGAAGCGGTTCGTCAACAAGTGGCTGAATTTATAAATGCCCAACGTCAAGACGAGATTATTTTTACCCATGGCACCACTGAATCGATCAATATGGTGGCCTATGGACTCACCTCGCAACTCAAACCCAATGATGTCATCCTAGTTGATACCGCGGCTCACCACGCCAATATTGTGCCTTGGCAAGAACTGGCAAAACGTACTGGCGCGGTGATAACCCCCATCCCACTGACAGCAGACGCGCAACTGGATATGGCCGCTTTTGACCGATTATTAACGCTTAAGCCTAAAATGGTTGCCATATGTCATGTGTCAAATGCATTAGGGACAGTCAATTGCGTCGAAGAACTGGTTGCAAAAGCCAAAGCCGTTGGCGCGTTAACCTTAGTGGACGGTGCCCAGGCCATAGCCCATTTATCCGTTGATGTGCAAAAAATTGATTGTGACTTTTATGTGTTTTCGGGCCATAAAATGTACGGGCCAACAGGCGTGGGAATTTTATATGGTCGATATCAACAATTAGACCAACTAACGCCAATGCTCACTGGCGGCGAGATGATCAAAACCGTCAGTTTTGCGTATACTGAATATGGGCCATTACCTAATCGCCTTGAAGCTGGCACCCCCGCTATCGCAGAAGTTATTGGTCTCGGGGCTGCTATCCGTTTTTTACAACAATTGCCCCGCGAGCAATTATGGGTCCACGAACAACAATTGATCCAGTATTTACAACAGCAGTTGCAACAGCTTGGCGATATTGAATTGTATGGCATTGCCAACGACAAAAACGCGACCAATATTGCTGCGGTGGCCTTTAATATTAAGGGTGAACACCACCAAGATGTGGGAATTTTACTGGATCAACAAGCGATTGCTGTACGCTGTGGTCATCACTGTGCCATGCCATTAATGGCTAGCCTTAATTTAGGCGGGTGTTGCCGTGCATCGATTGGCATCTATACTAATAAGCAAGATGTTGATCAATTTATTCATGCACTTAATGCCGTAAAAGAGTTATTGTTATAGTTCCAAAGCACAACACGATGATCCAAATGCATTTTTTATCTACCGCTGAGGTTAATTGAATTACCATGTTAAACCCAAGCGCCACACCTTCACCGCTGTTATTTTTGCCTTTATCGGATGAGTTAATTGAAGCGGTTAACCTCATTGAACAAGCCAATAACTGGCAAGATAAGTATCGCCAGATTATGCTACTCGGTAAGTTAATACCGCCATTGGCTGCAGAATTTAAGCACGCGGATGCACAAGTAAAAGGCTGCGAAAGCCAAGCATGGCTCTATCATCACCGCTTAAATGGGCAACATTTTTATCTAGCCGATAGTGATGCTCGTATTGTAAAAGGCTTAATTGGATTATTACTGGCCAACTGCCAAGGTAAAACCACTGAGCAAATACACCAATTTGATGTGAAACAGTATTTTGACCGCCTTGGATTAAGTGGCCAACTAAGTCCATCTCGTACCAATGGTTTAACTGCGTTAGCGCAAGCCATCGTTGCCTATACACATGATGTTAGTACCTGAAACACTGTCCAACACTAAGGAATAATAATGACTCAAAAAGTCTGTAACCAAGCTCGCCGTCATATCTTAAAAGGCCTTGGAGCAGCCACATTATTAAGCCCTTTAAGCTCGCTTCCAGCATGGGCAGTTGAATCACGTCGTTTGTACATCGATGGTTTATCGTTTTTACCCACCGACATCAATGATGTTAAAGCCTCAAAGCTCGATGCCTTTATTGCCGATATTTCAGCGATTGATAAGATTGAGCAAGCTGATGGCACCATAAATTATAAACGCACTTATCAAGCCTGCATCAATAGTATTAAGCAAGCGGCTAACTCGGTCATTGCCAATCCAGACGTGTATCTGCAAGGGCAAACGGGGGCAGACATTAACAAGGCAAGAGCACAGCAACAAACTGCGGTATTTTTTCAAATTCAAGGCGCCGACTGTGTGGAAGATGACGGAGCAAACAATGAGTGGCCACTGTTAGACAGTTTGCATCAGCAGGGTTTACGCGTGCTGCAGCTAACCCACCATTATGGTAATCGCTATGCGGGTGGCGCATTAGATAATAACGGCTTAAAGAGTTTAAATCCCCCGTTAACCACCGCAGGGCAATCACTAATAGAAGAGTTAAATCGTAAAAATATCCTGATCGATGTGAGTCACTCCAGCGCCCAAACAGCCCTTGATACAGCAAAAGCCAGTCGGTCTCCTATTGTGCAAAGCCATGGTGCTGCGCGCGCTATTGTAAACAATGCCCGTTGCTCACCCGATGAAGTGATCCGCGCTATTGGCGATAGCGGCGGCGTATTTGGGGTATTTATGATGAGCTTTTGGCTGACTAACCAGCCGACACCCACAATTGAAGACTACATCAGGCAACTCGGTTATATTGCCAAAGTGGGCGGCTTTGATTGCGTAGCCATCGCCAATGATTTCCCACTTCGTGGCCAAGAAAACCTGTTAGGGTTAAATAACGATAACAGCGAAGGGATAAAAGAATACTTAGAATGGTGGCACAGCTTAGAAGACAAAAATGTATTAGGTTTTGACGTTGAACCCAAGCATGTAGTGATTCCAGAGCTCAACAGTATCGACCGCATGAGCCGCATCGACGATGCCTTGAAAAAAGCTCGTTTCAAATCGACCGATCGCGATCGTTTTATGGGTGGAAACTGGCAAAGAGTCCTCAAACAAGTATTGGTGTAAATTTAAATATTAAGTTACTTAAAAGCTGAACATTAAGCTCAGCTTTTAAGTAATTTATTTTAAATTTGATAATCACTACATCAAATTTAGATTACCATTTATATACAATACTAAAGCAGATCATTCTGATATTTATAAAAAATACTATTTTCAACAATATTTTTTATCTCTGCATTTAACTCTTTATCTGTTGGTTTACGATTTAATGCATCTTGCTGGTCAAAATAGTTAAATAATTCAATCCGAGTATTTGAAGCTCTCTTCTGGCAAAAACGCTCTGATTCAACCCAAATCGTTGGACTGCCTCGAGCTGGAGAATCATACCAATAACAATGAGTATAACCATTTATTCTGAGGTGTGAATCAAGCCAAAAACCATAAACACTACAAGTCAAAAACCAAGCAACCAATCCAAATCCGGCTGTTTTAACAAGCCACATCTGCACTTGAATAGTCAGTTTATTCACTAATCTTAGGTACAGTAAATAACAAGATACAATCAAAAATGGCACCACCCAAAACGCACCAATAGCAAAGCTTCTATGCCCGATATAAATAGCCTTTTCATGAATCTGTTTTAATATACCGTATTCTTCTATGAATCCTAAAAAAGTACCATAAATACCCAGGCAACATAAAAAAATTAAGAATATGGCTAAGAATTTATACCTCTTTTTATCACTATATTCATCGTGAATAATATCTGAATTATCACTCATTTTAGGCTTCCATGAAAATAAGGAATATTAAATAGTTTATGTAAAAAGCGTATAGGGTCATTGTCATAATCATCGATTAAACGATTAGTCTCAGCGCTAAATTTATCCCCATTGCTAATAAGATTTTTTTCAGCCAATAACAATGATTGGCTTATTTTATCTGACCAATAATTAGTATCAATAAATAAATTAGTCACGAAAGCAAGAACTGCACCGACAACTACAATTACTACCATTGAACCAATTGTTAGCGTAGTAGCCAAACCAAAACCAACTATAAATGACCATGTAATCAATGAACTAGCAGAGACAACTGCAATATCAACGGCCATTCCACCAACAAAATGACGCCAAGTTTTGGTATCATTCATCATTTGCTCTAAAGAGTAAAATGCACCAGAAATCAGTATGGTAAGAATACTACCCTGAGTAATAGATTTTAAAGCACCCAATTTACCAATCCCCAATGAAATAACTTTGGGATTGTTAGCCAAATAACGACTGCCGGTTAAATCTCTCCTTAAACGAGCATACCCTTGAAAAACAACGTAAGGTTGACCTGAATAGGTCACGGTCTTAAAAGCACTAAAGGCACTCCCACCTCGTTTCATCTCAATAGCCAGAGCACTCAGGGCGACTATATCTGTCATCAAGGGGATCAATCCACTACCAGTTTTTATTTTAGCATTATGCTTATCCCAAAATTGCTTACCAATAAGCGAGGACTGGGAAATAACTATACCCAGATCCTCAATAGCATCAGCCCTAGTCATACCTTGTTTTTGTTTATGACTAATATAAAGTTCGATAAACTCAGCCGAGTTCATTTGTACCAGTTGGTATTCATTTTCAGAAAGTGCTTTAGCAAGCTTTTTCTTTCTTTGATAATCATTGATCGCACGATTGGCATAAGCAGACATGTAATATCCTTATTTTAATTAACTCCTTTAGAACGATATTGTATCTTAGATTAGGTAAAGTTTAATCTACCCCAAATAGCTAGTTAAACTAACCAATACACCTTATATAATGTGCTGAGAAATTTCTCTAAATGAAAGTCTATCACTCAGTAACTTCATAACGGTTATAGTTGCGATGACATAAAACTAAAAGGGCTGATGTTATATAGCACATCAGCCCTTTTATTATTCTCGATTTAATTGTCGATTTAGTGCCGTTTAAATCCCTGCGCCAGCGATTTCTCTCGGTGGATTAAGCACTTCAATCGCTTTTAAGTAAGCCAGTAAACCATTCACCTGAGTATCGAGATCACCTTTGCTGGTATCTATGGTTAACTCCGCAGATCCTGGCACTTCGTAAGGTGATGAAATGCCAGTAAAGTTGCTAATCTCTCCCTTTCGAGCTTTGGCATACAAGCCTTTGGTGTCGCGTGATTCGCACACGCTCAATGGCGTAGACACATGTACTTCAACAAATTGTCCTTGTGGGAATAACGCCCTGACGCGATCACGTTCTTCGCGGGTCGGTGAAATAAACGCCGACAACACCACTAAGCCTGAATCAACCATCAATTTAGCCACTTCACCGACACGACGTAAATTTTCATCGCGATCTTCAAGGCTAAAGCCTAAATCTTTACACAGACCATGACGAACATTATCACCATCAAGTAAATAGGTATGAAAACCGTATTCAAATAACGCCCGCTCTAATGCACCTGCAAGGGTTGATTTACCTGAGCCTGATAGCCCGGTAAACCATAATAATACTGGGTTTTGGCCTTTTTGGGCGCCACGGGCAGCTTGGTCAATGGCATGTTGATGCCAAACAATATTGCTCATCACTACTCCTATCGAGTGGTTATTACACCACACTAAAATTCTTTGTTAAAACGGGAAAAAATACGGGATCGAAAAAATAACCACTAAGGAATACACTATTGATAACGGTAAACCTAAGCGAACAAAGTCGCTTAATTTATAATTACCGGCATTAAATACCATTAGGTTAGTTTGATAGCCGTAAGGCGATATAAAGCTCGCACTGGCCCCAAATACCACCGCCATAATAAACGGACGTGGATCCGCGCCAAAGCTGGTGGCAACCGCGTAAGCTACCGGAAATGCAAGTGCGGCGGCGGCGTTGTTGGTAATTAACTCGGTAACAATTAAGGTAATCAGATAAATCCCAACAAAGGCGGCAAACACACCATAACCATTAAACACACTTAACAACGCTTGCGCCATGATGTCTGCTAGGCCGGTTGTGACCATTAAGTTAGCTAACCCTAAGGCACTTCCTACGATCACCACCAGTTCTAACGGAAAGCGACGTTTAAGCTCACTTAAGGTTATCGCACCAATAGCCACATAGCTGAGTAACAATAAAACTAAGCCTTTGGCTAATGGTAATACATCGAAAATGCTCGCCAAAATGGTTAATGCAAACCCAACAAGCACCCAGCTACCGCGTTTTTCATCTAAACGGACACTTAACTCTAAGCCACTGATAGCCGCAAAGTCGGTGGTTAAATTAGGACATTTAGAAAAACGGTCGCCTGGGGTGAGCAGTAATACGTCACCGGGTTGTAACACCACATCGCCTAGTCCACCTTTTAACGGCAGATGACCTCGACGAATAGCCATCACGGCAGCATCAAAGACTTCACGAAAGCGCGAATCTTTTAAGCTTGTCCCTACTAAACTTGATGATGGCGCTAGCACGGCTTCAACCAGATTTTGACCTTTTGCGTGCTGCTTACCAAACCATTCTAAACCGTCAAACTGATGTAACAGCTCAACCGACTCAACCGCACCGCTAAAACGTAAAACGTCATCGGCTTGCAGCACCATTTGCGGCGGCACTGGACAGATACGGATCCCACTGCGCTCTAACTCAACTAAATACAGTTTTTTAAGTGCCCGCAAACGGTTATCTATCACGCTCTTACCCACTAGGGTAGAAGTTTTGGCCACATGAGCTTCCAATAGATAAGGTAAAGACTCATCTTCGGATTCTTCACGTCTATCGGGTAAAAAGTTAGCCATGATGGTTAACACAACTAAACCACTTATGACCACTAATGCGCCGACTTGTGAAAACTCAAAAAAACCGAGCGGCTCAAGGCCCGCATTTTCAACAAAAGAGTTAACAATTAGACTCGTAGAGGTGCCAATTAGGGTTAATGTACCGCCCAAAATTGCCGCGTAGTTTAATGGCAATAACAACTTAGAAGGCGCATGTGCTTGATTACGGCGCACCACACCGATTAACGAGGCGACGACCGCAGTATTATTGGTAAACGATGATAATAAGGCTGTCGATATACCTAACTTCGCTAATGTGGAAAATAACGAGCCTTTGCCAATGACTTGGCTTAATTTGCCCAGTAATGAGGTTTTCTCAAGTGCTGTGGCCGCCAGTACTAACAGCACTAAAGTGATCAGTCCGTTATTAGTAAAGCTGCCAAGTGCTACATTTAAGTCAACTAGCCCAAGGATATAACAAATTAACGAAGCGAAAAAAAACATGGCGGCCGGTTTTGCAAGCCCAGCAAGAAGCCCACCGACCAGCGCTAACAAGATAATCGCTAACAACCATATTTCGCTCATTAATTATTTTCCAAGTACGCTGATATCGCGCGCATTCCAATGCGGATAATGCTTACGCACTAACGCATTAAATTCGACTTCGAATGCACTAAACTCAGTGTTGGTTTGCTTGTCACCTTGATGACCACTGACGACCATAGCGGCAGCAACAGTGGCATTGGACAAACGATCAATTAAAATCATTCCACCGGTATCACGTACTAAGCTATAGGCATCTAACACAACCGATTCGGTTAAATCTAACTTAACCCGAGCGATGGTATTTAGGCTTAATGTGCTTGCTGCACTGCGCTCAAGCGTATTGACATCGGTAATGTATTCAATTGCGCTTACCACCGCTTGGGTTTTCTTACCCGCCACTTTCACATCATATAACTGACCGATTTGTAATGGCTTTTCATCCATCCACACTAGGTCCGCTACTATGTGGTTAGCCATTTCTGGCGCGGTCGCCGGGTGAGCCAATAAATCACCACGTGAAATATCAATCTCATCTTCAAGGGTAATGGTGATTGCTTGACCTGCTACGGCTTCGGGTAAATCACCGTCAAAGGTGACAATACGTTCAATTTTACTGCGCTTGCCCGATGGCAATGCGACTAATTCGTCACCCACTTTAATGATGCCTGACGCTAACGTGCCAGAGAAACCACGAAAATCTAAGTTAGGTCGTAATACGTACTGCACCGGAAAACGTACCGGTAGCTCGCTCAGTTCACGCTGTGTATCGATAGTTTCAAGCAGCTCAAGTAATGTGCCACCTTGATACCAATCACATTGAGTACTAGGGTTGACCACGTTATCACCATTTAAGGCCGACAAGGGCACATAGTGAATATCTAAATCACCGCCATTTTCTGTATCACAAACACCTTTCACAAAATCAGTAAAATCAGCTTGGATTTGGTCAAACACCGTTTGATCAAAGCCAACCAAGTCCATCTTATTCACGGCTACGACAAAGTGACGTAAACCTAATAATGAGGCAATAAATGCATGGCGTTTAGTTTGGGTTTGCACCCCATAACGCGCATCAACCAAAATGACCGCTAAATCGCAGTTTGACGCACCCGTTGCCATGTTACGCGTGTATTGTTCATGGCCAGGGGTATCAGCAATAATAAACTTACGTTTTTCACTGGAAAAATAACGATAAGCCACATCGATAGTAATGCCCTGCTCACGCTCAGCTTGTAAACCATCTACCAATAACGCAAGGTCAATGGCTTCGCCAGTGGTGCCCATTTTAGCGCTATCACTTTTTAAGCTTGCGAGCTGATCTTCATAAATTTGCGCGCTGTCATGCAATAAACGCCCAATAAGGGTACTTTTACCATCATCGACACTGCCACAGGTTAAAAAACGCAATAAGCCTTTATTTTGTTGTAATGCTAAATATTCTTTTACGCCGTGCAGCTGGATCTCTGCGGCCATACGGTCGGTATTCTTTGTTGCTTGGTCCATAATCTTTCTCACTCAAATTCGTTCGCATGCTGGGTCGATAAAACAACCATATTCAATTACTTAGAAATAGCCTTGACGCTTTTTCTCCTCCATTGAAGCACTTTGGTCTGAATCAATTAAGCGACCTTGACGTTCACTTGAGCGAGTTAACAGCATCTCTTCAATAATTTTTTCTAAGCTATCGGCTTCTGATGGCATCGCCGCCGTTAGTGGATAACAACCTAAGGTTCTAAAACGAACCCGCTCAACCGATTCAACATCGCCGGCTTCGATTGGCATACGATCATCGTCTTTTAAGATCAGCTGGCCGCCTTTGTTCACCACGGTGCGAGGGGCGGCAAAATATAACGGTACGATTTCGATATTCTCTTGGTAGATATACTGCCAAATATCAAGCTCAGTCCAGTTAGATAATGGGAACACCCGAATGCTTTCGCCTTTATTTACCGCGCCGTTATAGGTGCGCCATAATTCTGGACGTTGGTTTTTAGGATCCCAGCGGTGGTGCTTATCACGGAACGAATACACCCGCTCTTTGGCACGGGATTTCTCTTCATCTCGACGTGCGCCACCAAAAGCGGCATCAAATCCATATTGATTTAAGGCTTGCTTTAGCGCTTGGGTTTTCATGATGTCGGTATGTTTAGCACTACCATGGGTAAATGGACCAACACCTTGTTCAACGCCTTCTTGGTTAGTGTGAGTCAGTAGCTCAAAACCAAATGCTTTAGCTTGCGCATCACGAAAAGCGATCATCTCTTTGAATTTCCACCCCGTATTGACATGCAATAATGGGAATGGAATTTTGCCTGGGTAAAATGCTTTGCGCGCAAGATGCAGCATAACAGATGAGTCTTTACCAATAGAATAAAGCATCACAGGGTTACCAAACTCAGCTGCAACTTCACGGATGATCTGGATGCTCTCTGCTTCCAGTTGTTGTAAATGGCTTAACGAACGGCCTGCCATGATGATTCTCCATTAGCTAATATTGCTGCATCGCAGCGGGTTAAATTAATCGACTACAGCGCTTTAGCGACTGTGTCTAAATCTGTTTTTTGTTGCGCAGTGACGGGATCAAACCAATTCAAGCTCTCCGCTAATTCAACAACTTCACCGATAATCATCAGCGCAGGCATCTGCAAAGCAGGATCTGCGGCTAGTTGAGCCAGTTCACCTAACTTACCCATAAACCGCTGTTGTGATGAGGTGGTTGCGTTAGACACGATTGCCACGGGCGTCTCAGCACTACGACCAGCATTGATCAAACCTTCACTGATAATATTGGCGTTTAATATGCCCATATAGACCACTAAGGTATTGTTGGAATTAGCATAACCGTGCCAATCCATAGGGCGACTCGCTAACTGGCAGTGACCGGTAATAAAGGTGACACCTTGAGCATAATCACGATGCGTTAGCGGAATACCAGCATAAGCCGACGTACCGCTGGCGGCGGTAATGCCAGGAACTACTTCAAAAGCAATACCCGCTGCGACTAAGATTTGTAACTCTTCGCCGCCCCTGCCAAAAATAAACGGATCGCCACCTTTTAAGCGCACTACATTTCTACGGGTGAATGCTTTGGTCACCAACAACTGATTAATTTCATCTTGGGCTGCGCTGTGTTTACCTGCGCGCTTACCCACGGCAATTTTTTCAGCATGACTGGGGATTAAATCTAAAATATCTTGGCTGACTAATGCGTCATATAACACTGCATCGGCATTCTTTAGGATGCGATAGGCTTTTAGTGTTAGCAGCTCAACGTCGCCAGGACCTGCGCCGACTAACCACACTTTGCCTTTGGCTTGTTGCCCCGGCATCGATACTAATTCCATCACATTAACCTTAAGATATTTGACCATATACAAATATAGCGTTTTCCATATTCCATATACAATAGTTTATAGTTAGTTTTTATAACTAAATAGCATATAAAGCGGTTTGTTGGTCGTTTACTCCATTTGACAGGCTAATACGGGTTGAATTAAGGGCTAGAATGAAAAAATGTTAACTTAATTCGACAAATCTCTGACAATTGATAACAATGACTATCGAAAAATACTGTTTCTAAGAATGATATTAAAATTAAACCAATAATTATGCTTATGGATACTGCAATGATAAAAATCACTCAATATGTTGGACTCTCGCTGTTGTTACTTGGCTATAGTACGATCGCCATTGCAGAAGTTTCATTAGTCGACGAGCGCGTAAAAGGAGAACTCGCCACATCTGAAAAGCCGTTTGTGATCACCCCGCACAAGGCCAATTACCTTCTACCAGTGACTTACCAAACCCGCACTAACGCATTGCCATTTGAGAGTAAATATCCAGATGAAGACTTCACCATTGATAACTTAGAAGCAAAGTTTCAAATCAGTTTTAAATTTCCAATTATGTATAACGTTTTTGGTGATAATGGCCATTTGTTCTTTGCCTACACCAATCAATCTTATTGGCAGGTTTATAACGAAGATGCGTCGTCTCCGTTTCGTGAAACTAACCACGAACCTGAAGTGTTTATGTTATTTAATAATGATTGGAAAATTGGCGGTTTTACTAACTCATTTTTAGGCATTGGCGCGGTACACCAGTCTAATGGCCAGACCAATCAATTGTCACGCAGCTGGAACCGAATTTATGGCAGTGCGGTATTTGACCGTGGTCCATTCGCACTGGGGCTTAGAGTGTGGTGGCGTCTACCAGAAGATGAAAAAGAAAACATTAATGTTGCTAAAGGTGATGATAACCCTGATATCAACCGCTATATGGGCAACTTTGAATTAACCGGAGTTTACGGCTTAAATGAGCATCGTTTTACCATGCTACTGCGTAACAACTTACGCGATACCAATCGCGGCGCTGTCGAATTGACTTGGAGTTATCCGATTATTGGTACATTACGTATTTATACTCAGTACTTTAATGGTTATGGTGAAAGCTTAATTGACTATAATCATCATAATCAGCGTGTTGGTATTGGTATTGCGTTAAATGACATTCTATAACATACGCGATTAACGTCGATTAAATCCGCAAGTGATCAACACTAAAGTGGCATGTGTGCCACATAAAAAAAGGTGACCATTGGGTCACCTTTTTAGTTTCGTTAACCATCTTGTGGTTTACGTCGCTTTAGCGAAACAGCCTTAATAAAAGCGGTTAACAGAAGCTACTTAGCACTGGCTTTGCTGTTTACTATAGAGCCAATCACTAAGCCTTTATCGGTAAAGTCTACCGACATCTGTAAACGCATATTGTAGTCTTTTAACATCAGCAACTCTTCTGGCATCGGTTCGCCACTCATTTCTACCATATCGACTAATGGGGCAAACATTTTCTGATAATCAACAGATAAGTTAACAAACCCATTAGACTCAAGAGTTTGCTTAAACATCAAATCAGCTAACTCTGTACCTCTATCGCCAGTATAAGCCACTAAATGATTACCTTTGATGGCTAATTTAGCGCTAACACCTAATTCAGGCGGTAACATTAACATGGGGGTAATGTCGACCGGATCACCATTATCTTTTAAGTCCACATTTGCCAGCGGTGGATAAAATGGCCTCATCATATCCACTAACATCATCGGCTTATCAGCCGAAACGCTTATCAATGCATCTAGCTTTTCAAAGCTAGGCTGGCCATTTTTCTCGGTCAACTGGTAATCTGCTAGCGTCACACTAATGCCTTTAACACCATTCGCCATACCAGCCATCATGCCAAGCATCGCTGGATTGAGCTCACTTAACTCTGATTGCATTTGAGCCAGTGCAGTACATTGATATTGCGGTGTTTGTAAATCTTTCCATACTTCATTCAATGCTGGAGCTAATTGCTTCACATCAAGCCCAAACGCAACTGATAAGATATTGTCATGACCGTTACTGGCAAATGATGGTACAAAACCACGCATTTTATTTAAGGCAGACAAAATCACTTGATTGTTACTTTCAATCACCACGGCCGCATCGATAGTGCTTTCTTCGCGGGTAATTGAGTATGAGTTGAGTCCCATCACACTGCGTGGCCAATTGGCCGCAATCGCCGAAAACTCACTCTGGCAAGTTGGCGTCTTTAACTCCGCAAATGGATCTTCACCCTGTATTTCAATCATTTTGGTCATTTGCTTGGCCAGCATATTGCCGTCTGTCGACGTTAACCCTTTGACCAATTCAACATGGTTAATAAAGCTAATACTGTTTTGCATAAAACCATGAGTATTGGCAATGTCTTGCAACAGGGTCGTTTCGCTAATAGGGTGCTCAACTTTCTTCTCACCCAACGCGGTTTCAAGTAATTGAGGGGTGTTTAATGACGTATTCAAGGTCACCGTTAACCAGCCATCTTTAACGGAAAATACAACCTCAGCGTGTTCTTTTTCATCAACATCGGTTAATGCATAACCACGATATTCAACATTACCCGACTTGCCCATGGTGTGAGTTAAGCCGCTTTCCTGCTCGGCGCGATCTAATTCCGCCCAGAATGCTGCAGGATTGCTGATCTCAATTTTCATTACCGGCAATGCGCCTAAAGTATAAAAATAACTCTTAATTGAATCCGCTAAACCGTATGTTGATAGCAAGGTCTCAGGGTTAGGCAACACAGTCATGTATTGCTTATATAAACTGACAAAAAAGCGCTCTTGAGCTGATGAGCTATCATCGAGCGACAACATTTTATCCTTATCATAAGCTTGATAATTACCGGCAATGCTATACAAATAATCCTTTAATGGAAATGGCACTAACTGCCCAGAAAACGCTAATGTATCAGCAGGGATATAGTCCAACATTGGGTCGTTTTTAACCACTGACGTCCCTTGTTGCGACAGAAAATATCCACCAGCACCAACAGCCAATACCACAGCAGCAATTGCCATTTTATTCATCTATAAACTCCAATTTATATTATTGTTAACTCTTCCTTGAAATGAGTTAGCGTTTAAACATTTATTATCTTTTTGGGATAAGTATTATCGATTACACCGATAAACTGCGGATTAATTTAGCATTAAATATTAATAAGCGCATTAGATGTTACCTTTTGGGGGATATTTATCCTGAAAACCGCACCTGTAAAAAACCAATACGCCAAAAAGACAGCTTATTATCTAACGAGTTTTGAGAGGGAATTTGACGAGATAAAAGTGAAAATCAACAAGCATTAAGCAGGAAATAATTCAAACATCTGATCTCCCGATAACTCAAACCGCTGAGTTATCGGGAACAACCGAATCGATTACTTATACGCTAACAAGTCAATCAATGTGCTCGAGGACGCGAGCGAAGCTTTTGAAGGTACGTGGACTGCAAAAACAATCCCAAAACGTCTACAAAAAACCATCTACAGGAATCATTAAACGTAGACTATTATCGCCGCAATTGCATAAAAGTTTACATAAAATATAGTCCGTTTTCGCTCAAACCAGTCCATCAATCGTTTGAATAAATCAACCTTACGGATGACTCATACAAACACAAGACTCAATGACGCTATCACTCATCTTAGATATCGAAGTGCAAACCGCATTCTCGTTGTAAGCCATTAAAACGGGTTTCTTCTTCAGACATACCTAACTCAAGTGGTTTGCTTGAGTGAGTATCACCTACCGACACATAACCTTGTTCCCATAATGGGTGATATGGCAAGTCATGTTCAGTTAAGTACATGTGCACGTCTTTGTTGCTCCACTCAATGATGGGTAACAATTTAAAACGTTTGCCGCTAATGGCTAAAATAGGCAAAGCTTCACGGGTACTAGACTGACTGCGACGTAAGCCAGCAAACCAAGTACCAATATTCAATTCAGCTAATGCACGCTGCATAGGCTCAACTTTATTGATGCGGTTATACTTTTCTAAGCCATCAATCCCCTGCTCCCACAGCTTACCAAAACGCGCTTCTTGCCACGCTTGGGTTTGACCCGCTTGATACACTTTAAGATTCAGGTTTAAACGCTCGGTTAACTGATCAATAAATTGATAGGTCTCGGGGAACAAATAACCCGTGTCGGTTAAAATCACCGGAATATCGCTTTGCGCTTGAGTCACCATGTGTAACATCACCGCGCCTTGAATACCAAAGCTAGACGACACTGCATGCTCGCCTGGTAAATATGCTAGACCCCAAGCCACTCGTTGCTGCGCCGTTAACCCGGCTAAAAACTGATTAATCGTTTCCAGCGCAGCGGTTTGCTCTGCAAGAGGCGCTAATAACAACGCCTGCAATTGAGCGGGAGTGACACCATGATCGACGCCGGCATCAGTTGATGCAGTCGTTACCACTTCATTACCCATGAAAATCCTTAGCGGCGTCAATAACCGCCTTCACCACGCCGATACGCACAGTGAAGTTACCAAAGGTTTCGCCAGCATCACGTTCGGTGGCGTAGCGGCCAAACAAGGTATCCAATTCCGCTAAAATTTCGGCTTCTTGAATGTTTTCTTTATGCATTTTATTTAAACGCGTACCTTCAAAGCTAGCGCCTAAATACAAATTGTAACGACCCGGTGCTTTACCCACTAAACCAATTTCGGCGGCAAATGGACGCGCACACCCGTTGGGACAACCTGTCATACGCACTACTATTGATTGCTCGCTAATACCGTGTTTAGCCTGTAGCGCATCGATGTGATCGATAAACTCAGGGAAATAACGCTCAGCTTCGGCCATTGCTAATGGGCACGTGGGTAACGCCACACAGGCAATTGAATGGCCGCGAGTGCCACTTAACACTTGGCCTAATAAACCATGCTTACGGGCTAGGCCTTCAATGTCGGCTTTATCTTCTGCTGCAACACCGGCAATAATCATGTTCTGATTTGAGGTCATGCGGAAATCGCCTTTATGGATGTTGGCAATTTCACGTAAACCTGTTTGTAAGGTTTGACCGGGTAAATCTTTAATACGGCCACTTTCTATAAATAGCGTTAAGTGCCATTTGTTGTCGATACCTTCAACCCAACCATAACGATCGCCGCGATCACCAATGATCACATCACGCTTTGGTTCAAATTTCACTCCAGCACGTTTTTCAACTTCAGCTTTAAATGCGTCAAGACCATGGTCAACAATGGTGTACTTTAAACGGGCACGTTTACGCACTTCACGGTTACCCCAGTCTCGTTGAACGGTCATTACCGCTTCGGCAAACTTGGTGACGTCGTCCGTGTTAATAAAGCCCAAATCATCGGCTAAACGTGGGAAAGTTTCAACTTCACCGTGGGTAGAGCCCATACCGCCACCCGCCACCAAGTTAAAGCCCACTAACTCACCGGCTTGTGCTACCGCGATAAAACCAAGGTCATTGGTATACACGTCTACGTCGTTATGGGGCGGAACGGCAACAGCCATTTTAAATTTACGCGGCAAATAGGTTTTGCCATAAACAGGCTCTACGGTTTCTGTGCCTAATAGCTTTTCTTCATCTAACCAAATCTCAGCATACGCGCGAGTGTGTGGTAATAAATGATCAGATAAGTGCTTAGCGACGGCATAGGCTTGCGCATGTAACCTAGACTCAACCGGATTTGGATTACACATCACATTGCGGTTTACGTCACCACAGGCAGCAATAGAATCTAATGCGGCGCGATCAAGTCCTTGGATCAAGGTTTTTAGATTACGCTTGGGAATGCCGTGATACTGAAACGTTTGGCGGGTGGTTAAGCGAATACTGTTTGAGGTGGTGAGTGTCGATGATATTTTATCCACGGCTAACCACTGCTCTGGGGTACAAATACCACCCGGCACGCGTGCACGTAACATAAAGCTATGCAGAGGTTCTAATTTTTGCTCTTTACGCTCGTTACGTAAGTCACGGTCATCTTGCTGATAAAAACCGTGGAATTTAATCAGCTGTTGATCGCCCTCGCTAAACGATCCAGTGACTTGGGTATCTAACCCTTCTTGGATGTCACCGCGCAAATAATCACTGTCGTCTTTTAAGTATTCGTTTACTGCTAACTTTTGCTCACTCATGGCCTTGGCCTCTCTTAATTCTGTTCAATTCACTCGCGCTAATAGACTGCTAAATATTTATAATTTACTAACAGTGGGCTGAGTTAATACACATCTTTTTGGTAACGTTTTTCGCTACGCAGTGTTTCAAAGTAAGCTTCTGCGTCATCAAAGCTTAAGCCACCTTGTTCAACCGCGATGTTTACTAATGCTTGATGGACGTCTTTTGCCATACGCTCGGCATCACCACAGATATACACATGGGCGCCCTTTTGTAACCACTGCCATAACGCTTCAGCTTGTTCTGCAATGCGGTGCTGAACATACACTTTATCAGCTTGATCCCGTGAGAAAGCCACATCTAAACGCGACAAACCGCCGTTTTTAAGATATTGCTGCCACTCAACTTGGTATAAGAAATCTTGTTCAAAATGCGGGTTACCAAAGAATAGCCAGCTGTCACCCGACACACCGTCGACAGCGCGTTGCTGCATAAAGGCGCGGAATGGCGCAACACCGGTACCAGGACCCACCATGATGACAGGCGTTTGTGGATTTTCTGGTAAACGAAAATGGTTATTCTGCTCAACGTACACGTTAATCTGTTGACCTTCTTGTGCTGACGCTAAGAAATGCGATGCGCCGCCAAAACGAGCCTGGCCTTGACGTTCATCTTCAACCAACGCCACGGTTAAGTGCACTTCAGCTTCAACTTCTGCTTGGCTAGAGGCAATGGAGTATAGCCGTGGTGTTAGCGGACGTAACATACCAACTAACTGCGTCGCGCTGACTTTCGCTGGATATACAGCCACTAAATCGGCTAATTGGTGCTGTAGAATAAATTGTCTGGTTTGCTCTTTATCTTCACCAATAGCCGCAAGTTCTGCATTGCCGCTCAACTCAGCCCATGTTTTCACTAGGCCTGGGTATAACTGAGTGAGTTCTTTCTTGTCGGTTAACGCCGCTTTTAATGATAGTGACTCTTTCGCCACAGTCACATTGTCGTCTGGTGCTAAACCAAGCGCGGCGATCACTTCATCGACCAGCGCTTGGTTATTGCTAAACCACACCCCTAATGCGTCACCCACTTGATAAGTTAATCCTGACTCGCCTAAATCAATTTCAACATGGCGTACATCACGATCAGAATCTCGACCGGTAATTTTTTGGCTTACCAGTACTTCTGCTGTATAGGGGTTTTGCTTGGTATATTCACTTTCACCAGCAACAGATGCGGTACCAATTGACACCACACTCGCGCTTGACGCTTGAATATAAGGCTTAACGGCCTCAACAACACTGTCTTGCCATTGTTGTGAAATATCTTCATAGTCAACATCACATTCAACTAAGGGTAATAATGATGTTGCCCCTAATGCACTTAGACGCGCATCAAAGTCTTTACCGGTTTGGCAAAAAAACTCATAGCTTGAATCTCCTAACGCTAAAACAGAATAATGTAGATTATCCAATTTTGGTGCCCGCTTTGAGGTTAAAAACTTGTGCAGTTCAATCGCATCATCAGGTGCTTCGCCTTCACCATGGGTACTGACGAGCAATAACAAGATTGTTTCTTGTTTGAGTTGGCGGACATTATATTCGCCCATAGAAGCTAAATTAACCGCATAACCTTGCGCCTGCGCTTTGGCTGCGAGTTCTTTGGCTACGCCACGTCCATTGCCAGTTTGGCTACCATATAAAATGGTAACTGTTGGGGCGGCGCTTGTCTCTGTTGTGGTCTCGACACCGCTTTGACCTTGGTTAGCACTCGCTGCTAAGTAACCACTGACCCAGGCGAGTTGAACAGAAGATAATTCTGATGTGAGTTGTTTTAGCTTATCGACTTGTCCTTGAGACAAAGGTGATGCTAAAGCGGAAAGTTCTTTTAACAACATAAGACGGCCTTATAACAGTATAATGTGGTTAGCTTACTACTGAGTACCAAAACAAAAAAAGAATAAAAGATGATTTTTTATTCCATTTAGGAATATGCAAAGGGCTTTTTTTACGTTACAAAAGTGGGGTGGCGTTAAAAGGTTTTAAATTACCTCAATTTAAAACCAAGTAATTAGTCACAAAACATGCCTAATGTCGCAAGCTAGAAGGCCAATTAAGTGATGAATAATTATCAGCTTGATTGTTTTCTGAGTAAAACGACGTGCAAATACAATGTAACTATGTCAGCGTAATACTATCGACTAATGAGTTTACCCGACTTCTATGGTCATATGGTGCACTTTTTCTATTGGCAAAGAGCCCATATGAGGAAGTAATACTCAAACGGAATGGTCTATTGATGGGGAACCGCAATAGACGGTCTTTTTATTAACCATCAGGAAACAGTCATGCAGATTGGAATACCGAGAGAAAGTATCGAAGGTGAGACTCGAGTCGCGGCGACTCCAGCAACCGTGATACAGCTTAAAAAGCTCGGCTTTAGTGTGGCAATTGAAGCACAAGCAGGTGTGAAATCTAGCTTCGATAATGCAGCATTTGAAGCAGCAGGGGCAGATATTGTTGA
Organism: Shewanella sp. CAL98-MNA-CIBAN-0140; assembly: GCF_040309905.1. NCBI lineage: Bacteria > Pseudomonadati > Pseudomonadota > Gammaproteobacteria > Alteromonadales > Shewanellaceae > Shewanella > Shewanella sp. CAL98-MNA-CIBAN-0140. The sequence goes on along the minus strand of NZ_JBEOPI010000016.1, from coordinate 36,119 downwards.
CAGCGTGTATCAAGCTGACTTTATTTTTAAAGTAAATGCACCGTCCGATGATGAAATCGCACAAATGAAGCCAGGCACAACCCTGGTCAGTTTTATTTGGCCAGCACAAAACCCTGAACTCGTTGAAAAACTATCAACTAACAATATTACTGTGATGGCCATGGACATGGTGCCGCGTATTTCACGCGCCCAATCACTCGATGCACTGTCATCTATGGCAAACATTGGTGGTTATCGCGCGGTCATTGAAGCCGCACATGAATTTGGTCGTTTCTTTACCGGGCAAATAACCGCAGCAGGCAAAGTACCACCAGCCAAAGTACTGATTATTGGTGCTGGTGTAGCAGGGCTTGCCGCTATTGGTACTGCAGGCTCTCTAGGAGCCATAGTCCGCGCATTTGACACCCGTCTTGAAGTGGCAGAGCAAATTGAGTCAATGGGCGGTAGCTTCTTAAAGCTTGAGTTTGAAAATAAAGAAGGTGGCTCATCTGACGGCTATGCTAAAACCATGTCAGAAGAATTTATTGCGGCTGAAATGGCGCTATTTGCCGAGCAAGCCAAAGAAGTCGACATCATCATCACCACCGCATTAATTCCAGGACGCCCTGCGCCAAAACTGATCACCAAAGACATGGTAGATACCATGAAACCGGGCTCAGTGATTGTCGATTTAGCCGCCGCTACAGGCGGCAACTGTGAATACACAGTAAAGGGTGAGCGTTTTATTACCGACAACGGCGTTAAGGTATTAGGTTATACCGACTTACCGGGTCGTTTACCGGCGCAATCGTCACAACTTTATGGCACTAACTTAGTCAACTTGATGAAGTTAATGTGTAAAGAAAAAGACGGTAATGCCGTGCTCGATTTTGATGATGTTGTTATGCGCAATATGACCGTCACTCGTGGCGGCGAAATCACCTTCCCACCACCGGCAATCTCAGTATCTGCTGCGCCACAGAAACCGGCGGCCAGCACTGAACCCAAAGCGGCCAAAGTTGAAAAGGCACCTTCAAAACTTAAGTATATTTTAGGTGCTTTAGGTATTGCCGGCTTTGCCGCCGTCGCCTCGGTTGCACCGGCTGAGTTTCTGTCGCACTTCACCGTCTTTATCCTAGCCTGTGTGGTGGGTTATTACGTGGTGTGGAATGTGTCGCACTCGTTGCATACGCCGTTAATGTCGGTCACTAATGCGATTTCAGGCATTATTGTGGTTGGTGCATTATTGCAAATAGGTCAAGGTTCAGCATTAGTCACTGCGCTTGCATTTTTCGCGGTGCTTATCGCCAGTATCAACATCTTTGGCGGGTTTACCGTCACTCAGCGCATGCTGAAGATGTTCCGTAAAGATTAAGGGGTAATATCGTGGCTCAAGGACTGGTTACAGCATCTTATATCATTGCTGCCGTGTTTTTTATTCTCAGCTTAGCTGGGTTATCAAAACAAGAAACGGCTAAAAATGGTAATTTATTTGGCATTATCGGGATGGCGATTGCACTCATTGCCACCATCCTCAATCCTGCTACAAACGGCGTAGAATGGATTATTCTCGCCATGGTTATCGGTGGATCAATTGGTATTCGCTTAGCATTGAAAGTCGAAATGACGGAAATGCCTGAGCTGGTAGCTATTTTGCACAGCTTTGTGGGTTTAGCTGCAGTATTAGTGGGCTTTAATAGCTTTATTGATATTCAACCACACCAAGTGTCTGAATTTGTCGTGGTAATGGGGCAAGACCTCAACACCACGCTAGAAACGGCAAAAGCGGCCTTTGCAGAAGCAAGTAAAGCCCAACAAACTGAACACTTGACTGGTGCAATGCTTAACATTCATTTAGTCGAAGTGTTTTTAGGCGTCTTTATTGGTGCTGTCACTTTTACGGGTTCGATTGTGGCATTTGCTAAGCTACGTGGATTGGTTTCATCGAAAGCACTTATGCTACCGCATCGCCATAAATTAAACTTATTGGCCGTTGTGGCCTCGTTTATATTAATGCTGATGTTCGTACAAGCCGGCGGAGCAGTGACACCACTGATCCTGATGACCTTAATTGCATTAGCATTTGGCTGGCATTTAGTGGCATCGATTGGTGGTGCCGATATGCCAGTGGTCGTGTCCATGCTGAACTCATATTCAGGCTGGGCAGCGGCAGCGGCAGGTTTCATGTTATCTAATGACTTACTGATTGTCGTTGGTGCGCTTGTGGGCTCGTCGGGTGCGATCCTGTCTTACATTATGTGTAAAGCAATGAACCGCTCGTTTATTTCTGTTATTGCCGGTGGTTTTGGCAATGATAGTGTGGCGGCCAGTGGCGATGACACCGTCGGTGAATACCGTGAAACAACGGCTGAAGACGTAGCTGACATGCTAAAAGCATCAGACTCCGTTGTCATCACCCCAGGTTATGGCATGGCGGTAGCGCAAGCTCAATATCCTGTCGCTGAAATAACCAAAAAGCTGCGGGCTCTGGGTATAAAAGTCCGCTTTGGTATTCACCCTGTTGCGGGGCGTTTACCTGGCCACATGAACGTACTATTAGCAGAAGCTAAAGTACCTTACGATATCGTGCTCGAAATGGACGAAATCAACGAAGACTTTAGCAATACTGATACTGTGCTCGTCATTGGTGCTAACGATACGGTTAACCCTGCAGCAATGGAAGATCCAAGCAGCCCTATCGCGGGCATGCCAGTGTTAGAAGTATGGAAAGCTCAAAATGTGATTGGCTTTAAACGTTCAATGAACACAGGTTATGCCGGTGTACAAAATCCATTGTTCTTTAAAGACAATACTCAAATGCTGTTTGGCGATGCCAAGGACAGTGTAGAAGCCATCCTTAAAGCCTTATAAATCGACTTTATGGCGTTCGAAATACCAGCAGATAATGCTGGTATTTTTTTGTTTAATAACCCGCTAAACTAGGCCTATTGGACTCTACAGGATTATCGGTTGTCAATGACACAGCAGGACATCATTTCTCAATTGCAGTTTGAGCTGAAGCAACACCAGCAGCGCTTAAAGCAACTAGAGTATGAAAACAGTCGGCTTACCCTATTAAATAAACGGGTAAACGAGCAGCTTGATGCTGCACTTGATGGCACTGGCCTATGCTTGTGGGAGCAACATATTCCCACAGGCAATTTGACTATCTTTAATCAACAGTGGGGCCACCTGCTTGGTTTTACCCGCGAAGAATTACCCGCCCATATCAACAGCTGGAAAAACAATCTTCACCCTGAAGACAAAGACTGGGTTATACAAGCCTTTGAAAGCCATGTAGCGGGTCAAGCTGAAATCTATCAAGCCGTACACCGCATGGTGCACAAAGATGGCAGTGTTGCATGGGTGTCAGACCGTGGCCGCATTATTGAATATGATATTAATGGTGAACCGCTTCGAATTATGGGCACTCATATTGATGTCACCCAAGAGAAGCGTTACGAACAAGACTTAGCTAGACTGGCTCTTCGCGATCCGCTCACCAATTTACTCAATCGAAATGCACTCATTGATGCATTTGAACAGGAAAAAAACACCCATAGTACACATCATGGTGCCCTGTATTTTATCGATCTTGACGGCTTTAAGATTATTAATGATCACTTAGGACATCGATATGGCGATACGCTATTAATCCATATTGCTAATGATATTTGCCAAGTATGCGATCAACTCCTTAGCGCGGCAGACACCACACACAATCATCAAGCTCCCCGTCATCACGTGGCACGTTTTGGTGGCGATGAATTTGTTATTTTAGCCTATTATAGTAACGTGGAACGATTAACTGTATTGGCCAGAACCCTGCTATCACACTATCAAGAGCCTATCGATTTAGAGGGTGAAACCATTAAAGTAGGACTCAGCATTGGGATCAGCTTGTTTGATGAGTTAGATGAGTTTACTAATGTTTGCGAACAAGCCGATAAAGCCATGTACAGTATTAAAAAACACGGTAAACATAACTTCTTATTTTGGTAATAAGATTGAAATGCCTAAAACGATCCCCCAAGCCATACCTAAAATAATCCTTAAAATAACACTCAGACTCTACCAAGGTCTTGTAACAAAAAGGGGCTATTGGCAGGAAGATGAGCGAAATAATGAACCCTATTGTGTATAACGATTTACCGATCAGGTTAGGTTTGCGTCCGTGAGGGTGAGGTTAATGACACTAAAAACCTGCTGTGAATATCAATAAAAATACAATTTATATCACTTTAAATTCATTTTCAGGATATGCTGCCACTAAATTAAACAGTCCTTCATAACAAAACCTCAATTAAATGGACCGAGTAATCTCGATATACCCTTGTAATACAGAGAGTATGTTCGACCTATGTGGCCTGTGGTGACACCGGCGACAGACAATCAGTACCCTAAAGACACCTTGTATTTATCTTCAGCATTTGCTGTTTATCGTTATCAGGTGGGTTTATTTCGCGTTATACCGTAAACTCTCGCTCATTAATGGATTTTATTACTAACCTTGTCTCGCATAAGCCTAAATTGTTATTGACCATGATTAACAACAATGCCTTGTGATACAACTTACTACTGACCAATAAGAATTATTTTTTATGTTTTTATCACCTTATTTTACCAAGCTAGATCAAAGTGTGTTTATTTCGGCTCAACAGGCTAGTGATTTTGCTAAAAAAGTCGCCGAAGACTTCAACCCCATTCATGATGTAGGAGCTAAACGCTTCTGTGTTCCTGGCGATTTATTGTTTGCTCTAGTGTTGACCGAATACGGTTTAAGCCAAAATATGCAGTTTAAGTTTGCTGGTATGGTCGGTGATCGCGTGGAGTTAAACGTGGATAAAAACGTGGCCGATAAATTCAGCCTTTGCGACACCAAAGGCAAAGAATATCTGCATATTGAACGACAGGGTGACGAGTGCCAATGTGATGTGCAAACGGCGGCATTCATTAAAAGCTATGTCGCTTTTTCAGGATTGAATTTTATTCACGTACTTGTGCCTATGATGAAGCAATACAAGATGATGATTAATCCTGATCGTCCATTAGTGATTTATGAAAGCATGTCATTTCATTTGGACCATTTTGATTTCAGCACCATCAGTTTACACCTTATTAAACAAGACTTAGCTATTGATGGTAAGCGTGGTGATGTCACCCTCACCTTTGAACTTCAAAGCCAAGGCAAAGTGATAGGTAGCGGAGTCAAAACATTAGTATTAAGCGGTTTGCGCGAATTTGATGAAGAAAAAGCGCAGCAAATGTGCGACCGATACGAAAGCAGAAAGCGGGCGTAACCATGCATTGTGGGCGATTTTTTGTCGCTCACGAAATATCATTCCGTAACGATATCAGCTCGATCCAGCATGTTGAATGCTCAAATACCGACACGGAATGGTATCTTCGATATCCTATTGATCATAATGCCAATTTGAACACCGATTTGTGACTAACAGGGTAACACTTAACGGATACGTACGATTTAGTGCGTTACTTGCTCTTGGTGTAGTTGCCCATCTTGCAATAGTACCAATGCACTATTGCCGATAAGTTGTTCAACACATTGGCATCCAACCTCAGCAAAATGGCTAACAGCAGCCTCTCTGACGATATCAAGCGACTTGAAGGTTTTCATGTTTTCGTCAGTACTGGCACATAAACAGAAAAACAGTTGTAATACTGCTTTACGTTCAGGGTGGCGCATCACCTCGCGCCATGATTGCTCTAATGCTGTTATCGAAGTAAAGTCTAATCCTTCAATAAAAAACGCCCCAATACGTTGATCTAAACGCACTAGAAATTCTGTTTTTCGCGGAAAGTGATGACTGATCCCCGTGCGGCTAACACCAGTGGCTGCAGATAATGTTGTGTACGACATCGCCTCAAAACCAATTGTGAGGATTTGTTTGAAGGCTTCATCTAAAATTTGGTTAACGGTTAACTCAGTTTCAACTCTAGAACGCTTGGCCATAAACTTGATCTCTCTAATTATTTTGATGCAAGAGCTTACCAGACCGAACTAGAAAATTCTGCTGTGATTTAGCAAAATGGCAACATATTTAACCGTACAATGTACAGATCTACAGGATAAAACAGAATATTATCGCGATAACGATTTATTTACCCCTTTAAAATCAAAGGTAATAACAGAACACGGCTAAATGACCTTCATACGGTAAAAACAATCGCGAATAAAAGTTTATCGCTTATTTTATTGTTGAAAATTGCTTTTTCAGCCACTGCTGCGTTTCTGCCTTGCCCATCAACTGTTCTAAGGTCGGCGACAACACTTCAATTAACTTAGGTTGACGCCAAAACATGTACTCAGGCAAAGACTGAACTGCACCAAAAGTACGCTGGACTAAGCTAGAAAACTCTCCCATGTCACGCGTCGACCACGTCGGCATTAATGGATAAACCGCGGTTAAAAAATCCTCATACCGAGTAAAATGCTGTAATTGTTGGGCATCATAATGACTGAGTACAACCTGTAACTGGGGAGAACTCCAATGGGACAAATTACCACTGTCGTTAATGAGCGCTAGATTACGCCGATGGAACTGTTGCCACGCCAGATCGAGCTGGTGATAATGTTGCGCAATACGCCATAATAAATACAAATCGGCTAGCCATTCATGCTGATATTTAGTCAAAGAGGAAGGTAAAATGCTGTCTTGCAGTGCAATGTTATATAAATGGCCTATCTCGTGCCACAAGGTTAACTGTGTTTGTTCGGCTAACGGCAACTGATAAGTTGTTAACCCAATCGCGCCACTCTGTTCTGTCACCTCTTTAGCGGGATTAATAATAATCACCCCTGCAATGATGTCATCTTTAGCGACCAGCACCATGGCACTTTTACGCCCAATTGCACGGCGAATATTAGCAACAGAAAAAGCCGCTTGATGTTGTAATGAGGTAGGCAGTAACGCAACACATCGCACCAGAGTAGACACTGGGCACACCAGTGCTTGTTTAGTTGCAATAGGGGTGTAATAAGCGTGGCGAATATCATCATTCGCCACATTATCTTCAACAATAGCCTGAGTCGCTATGACCGGAACGATGGCCACTGATTGACTCATAAACGGGTTGGCATTGACAAGCTGACTTGCTAATAACGCTGCGCAAGCGAGGCTATAGCTTAATAACGTCAGTAATGATCGCTGCCAGTATCTAAGCATCGATTATTTTTGTGACATAATATTTTGAATAATGGCCGTGGTTGACACACCATCTTCAAATCCAAGCACTTCGACCTTACCGCCCGCGGCTATCACTTCAGCACCACCGGCAATATCTTCCACCTTATAATCACCACCTTTAACTAAAGAATCGGGTAATAAGCGCGTAATAATCCGTTGCGGCGTGTCTTCAGAGAATGGAACCACCCAATCAACCGCTGCTAGGCCCGCTAACACCGCCATACGACGATCAACCGTGTTGACTGGACGTCCAGGGCCTTTTAACCGTGTAACCGAGTCATCATCATTCACAGCAACAATGAGGCGATGACCTAACGCTTTGGCTTGCTGTAAATAACTCACATGACCCGCGTGTAGAATATCAAAACAACCATTGGTCATCACAATACGTTCACCGCGTAAACGTGCCTGATCCATCGCATAAGCTAATTGATCTTCTGTCATCACCCCAAAGCCAGACTCGCCATGGTTAAGGGCTAATGCCTGAATTAATTCGATGCGGCTGACCGTCGAGGTACCGAGTTTACCCACAACCACGCCTGCTGCGGTATTGGCAATCGCACAAGCTTGCGCTAACGTCGCGCCCGCAGCAATGGATGTCGCTAAGGCTGAGATCACGGTATCACCGGCACCCGTTACATCGTGAACTTCACGGGCAACCGTTGGAATGTGCAGTTCAGGTTGATCTTGCGATACTAAGGTCATGCCTTTTTCTGAACGAGTCACTAAAATGGCATCAAAATCATGCAATTTAATCAGTTTTAGGGCTTTTTCGATTAAATCATTTTCGCTGGTCACCGTACCGACAACCGCCTCAAACTCACTCATATTTGGCGTAATTAATGACGCACCATGATAACGGGCAAAATCATGCCCCTTAGGATCAACTAATACTTTTACCCCTTTGGCTCGCGCTTTAGCAATAAAATCCTTAGGTTCATCAATGGCGCCTTTGGCATAATCTGACAATACCAATACATCAACATTGTCTAAAATGGCTTCGCTTTGAGCGAATAACGCTTGGCTAGTGGCTTTATCAAACGGTTCTTCAAAATCTAAGCGGATCAATTGCTGATTGCGCGACAAAACGCGTAATTTAGTAATCGTTGGCTTGTCGGCGACCGTTAACCACTGTGGCTCAACGCCAAACACTTTCACCCCTTGGGTTAATGCTTGCGCGGTTTCATCTTGACCTACAATACCCGCTAGGTGGACATGCCCACCTAATGTAGCAATGTTTAATGCCACGTTGGCGGCACCGCCGGGTCTATCTTCGATTTGATTAATTTTAACAACAGGTACCGGGGCTTCGGGTGAAATGCGTCCCGTAGGGCCTACCCAATAGCGATCTAACATCACATCGCCAATCACTAAAACGCGCGCATTTTCAAAAGCGGGGAGAGAAACCTTCATGGTGTATTCGCTGTCTTGTAAAATTTAACCATGATTGTACCTAATTTTCAGCAAAATATGAGGTAGAATAACAAATAATTTTTATGAACTAGACGAGTTATCTGTGGTCGAGAAAGCCGAATTTTCTTCTGATTTATATCATCCTAAACATTGGCTAATGTGGTTTGGCGTCGGGTTAATGCGCTTGACCTTGTTATTACCCTTACCGTGGCAAATGAATATTGGCAGTGCACTTGGCCGATTAGTGATGAAAATAGCCAGTGGTCGAACCCATACCGCAAGGCGTAACATCGATTTATGCTTTCCAGATATGAGTGATACAGACAAACAACAACTGCTTAAGCGGACCTTTGAAGAAACCGGCAAAGCCTTATTTGATACCATTAACGCCTGGTGGTGGTCAAACGATCGCGTCCAGCAACACATGACGATTAAAGGCACTGAACATGTTAGTCAAAGCTTGGACAGTGGCAAAGGGGTGATTTTATTTGCGGTGCATTGCCTACCACTTGAAATGGGCGCGCGTATATTTGGTCAATTTGCCCCTGGTATTGGGGTATATCGTCCACACAACAATCCGGTAATGGAATACTTACAAGTAAAAGGTCGCTTACGCTCAAATAAAGGCTTAGTGCCTAAGCGTGACGTGCGCCAAATGATCCGCAGTTTACGCAGCCCTGACGTGATTTGGTACACAGCGGACCAAGACTTTGGCCGCTCAAGCGCGGTGTTTATTCCTTTCTTTGGGGTACCGGATGCAGCCACCATTACCGGTGCAACCTCTCTGGCGAGATTAGGCAAAGCCAATGTTGTGCCTTTTTTTGTTGAACGTAATGCTGATGATAACGGCTATACCCTCGAGATCATGGCGCCTTTAGATAACTTTCCCGGCGACAATGAAACTGATGACGCCATCCGAGGCAACCAGATAATTGAACAACTGATTAGCCGCAACAAACCACAATATATGTGGCTGCATCGTCGCTTTAAAACGCGTCCCACCGAAGATACACCCTCGTTATATGACTGAAGTTAGTTAATCGAGCGGCCGTATTGGTCATAAAAGCGTCTTTAGACGCTTTTTTATTGGCTCATCATTTACCACTCGTTTGATTTGTTACACCTAATACCATGCCAATTTATCAATGTGGTGACACGATTATCGATGTTGATTTGAAAAGCCACACCGCAAAGCGCAAAAACATTGCCACTACCAACGCAGTTTTGATGGCGTTTATTGAGAACATAATGATCCGAGCAGTATGGGGGGAACTTAGCATGAAGAGGCATATTGACACCCAAACCTTCACCGCACTAGCCCGGCAGGAATCGTCATTATATAAAATCACACATTTCACTGAGCGACTTCTTTTCCAGTGCATGTTGTGGGATGGTCGCATCATCTGCAGGATACCCAGCAATAATAAGCATATAGGGGCGTTCATTATCATTGTCGCGCCCACACACTTTACTTAAAAAGCTCATCGGTTTTGGGGTGTGCGTTAAAGTACCAAGGCCTGCGTGATGCAATGCTTGGATTAAAAATCCCGTCGCAATCCCCACTGATTCATGGACATAATAATTACTCTTTTGTTCACCCGCCGCTTCGGTGCGTTTTTTACTGAACACAGCAATTAGCCAAGGCGCATGTTCTAAATACGGTTTATCGGCGTTAGTCCCTAAAGGTTTCAATGCCGCTAACCATTCCTCGCCGGCACGACCGGCATAAAACGCTTGCTCTAATGCCTCAGCTTGTTGACGAATTTGCGCTTTTATTTGCGGACTGTTAATTGCCACAAAATGCCACGGCTGATGGTTGGCCCCATTAGGTGCCGTGCCCGCCGCTAAAATGCACTGTTCAATAATGGCTTGCGGGACTGCACGGTCAGAAAACGCCCTAATAGAATGACGCCGTTTAACCTGCTGGTAATTATCTTGTGCCCGTTTGAGCATTTCATCGGGTGAATATTCAATAAAATCGGTCAGAGGTAAATGCGTTTGGGTCATAATGCATCCTAATGATTACGCTTACTTGTTACTGTTATGTTGAGCTTACACTCATGTTTGTTGCGATAACGCTAGTTTTTTGGAATAACACTAATATTTCTGCAAAAACACTAATATTTCTGCAAAAATACTACGCTAACAAACAGGATAATAATGACTATTAAAATATTCTTATTGAAACCGTTGGAGCGACAGATTAGAGTCTATGCGAGTCAGTTTAGCTTTCTAAAGGATCATATGATTGCAGTAATAATAGGTGCGACGGGGTTAGTGGGTAATACCTTACTGGCTCGCATCATTGAAAGTGAACAGTATAGTAAAGTATTGGTCATTGGCCGTTCGGAACCTAATTTAGTCGAACATCAATTTGGCGCCGAAAAAGTACAGTTTATTGACAGCCAGCTTGACGAACTTCATGAACTTACATTGGCAGACAAAGTGGATCATGCCTTTTGCTGTTTAGGTACCACTATCAAGCAAGCTGGTAGCGAAGAGGCCTTTATTCAGGTTGATAAATTAGCCGTACTGGCCTTTGCTAAACTGTGTCAAACCCAAGCAAATCCTTCGCTTAAATTTATGGTAGTGACCTCACTGGGTGCGGATGCTAAATCAAGCGTGTTTTATAACCGGATAAAAGGCGAGGTTGAACAAGCGCTTAAGGCGTTGTCCTTACCAGTAATGAATATTTTTCAACCCAGTTTATTATTAGGGCCTCGAGATAATAGACGTCTTCTGGAAGATATTGGCCAAACCATTTTGGGGGGATTATCGTTTTTGTTTATCGGCCCGCTGCGTCAATATCAGCCCATTGATGCACAAATGGTCGCGGAGTCGATGTACCAAGTCGCTCTGAAGCCTCAAGTCGCTCCCACCACTCAAATTATCACTAATGCCATGATGCATCGCTGTCATTATTCATAAGAGTACGCTCGACAATAATGCATGTTTGTGACAAGTTAATACCAATGTGTTGTTTAATGCTAACGACATAAAAGTATAACTGTAACGATTAAGTAAGGAGAACGAGATGAGTGATGCTAACGATTTAACCTTAAATGAAGTCTGTGAAATACTCGACAAAAGCCCTACTACAATTAAGCGTTATGCTCGCGAAAATTTACTGTTCACTGAACAACACGGTAATGTGCTTAGTTTTAATAAAGCCGAAGTGATGCGTTATTTAGCGTTTTCTGAACGTTAATCCCTCTTTACCCGTTTAACGTTCTTTGCTCAAAGTTCTTTACTAAAAGTTCTCTGCTAAAAGTTCTCTGCTAAAAAAATCCCCAAACCGTCATTGACAGTATTGGGGATTTTTTTATCGGCTTAGTGAGTACTGCACAGCAAGACGTTAGTCACCAAAGTCATCGAGTAAAATATTCTCCGACTCAACCCCTAAGCTTTCTAGCATAGCAATAACCGATGAATTCATCAGCGGCGGGCCACACATATAATACTCACAATCTTCCGGCGCTTTATGCTGTTTTAGGTAATTCTCGTACAGCACGTTATGGATAAAGCCTGTGTATCCGGTCCAATTATCTTCTGGCAATGGATCCGACAAGGCCACATTCCAAGTAAAATTGTCATTTTCAGCGGCAAGTTGATCAAAATCTTGTTGATAAAACACTTCGCGAGTTGAACGAGCCCCATACCAAAAGCTCATTTTACGCTTAGTGTTAACACTTTTTAGCTGATTAAAAATATGCGACCGCATTGGCGCCATGCCAGCACCACCACCAATAAACACCATTTCAGCATCGGTTTCTTTGACAAAAAACTCGCCAAATGGACCCGAAATAGTCACCTTATCACCGGCTTTTAAGCTAAATATATACGACGACATTTTCCCTGGTGGTAAACCGGCTTTAGGCGGGGTAGCGATACGTACATTAAGCAGTATACTGCCTTTTTCATCAGGATAATTGGCCATCGAATAAGCACGTAATACGTCTTCATCCACCGTAGAGACTAAATCAAATAAACCATACTTAACCCAGTCATCACGGTATTCGTCCGGAATATCAAAATCAGCATAACGGACTTGATGGGCAGGCGCTTCAATTTGAATGTAACCTCCAGCCTTAAATAACACGTCTTCGCCTTCGGGAATTTTTAATAACAGTTCTTTAATAAAGGTCGCTTGGTTATTATTTGAAATAACCTCACATTGCCATTTTTTAACCCCAAAAATTTCTTCATCAATCTCAAGATCCATGTCGGTTCGCACGGCGACTTGACACGCCAAACGAGAGCCGTCTTTGGCTTCTTTTTTCGAGATATGATCCAGCTCAGTCGCTAAAATATCACCGCCACCGGCTTTCACTTTTACGCGGCATTGACCACAAGTACCACCACCGCCACAGGCTGATGGAATAAATATCTGTTGCCCAGACAATGCAGCCAATAATTTATCACCCGCAGGGGTTTGCACGCTTTTACTGGCATCACCATTAATGCTAATCGTCACATCACCGGTGTTCACCAATTTTCGTTTGGCGACTAAAATCACCACCACTAGCAAACTTACCACTATGGTAAACATGCCAATACCTATTGCCATTTCCATTAAATAACCCTTTTCTTTAATGCGTTATAACGTAATGCCCGCAAATGACATAAAGCCCAGAGCCATTAAGCCGGTGGTAATAAATGTGATCCCAATGCCTTGTAATCCATCAGGAATAGCATGAAACTTCATCCGTTCACGCAATCCTGCTAATAACACGATGGCCATCGCCCAACCCACAGCAGAACCCGCAGCAAAGACCACTGACTCAGTAAAGTTATAGTCACGGTTAGCCATAAAGATAACTCCGGCAAAAATGGCGCAATTGACCGTTAATAGCGGTAAGAAGATCCCTAATGACTGATATAAGGTCGGAATATAACGGTCTAAAAACATTTCTAAAATTTGCACTAACGCGGCTATCACCCCGATAAAGGTAATCAACTGTAAATAGCTTAAATTAAGTTCAGCAAACCCCGCCCACGCTAATGCGCCTGGCGCTAAGATATTGACGTAGATAATTTGATTGAGTGGCACTGCCAGCATCATCACCACAATCACTGCGATCCCTAAGCCAAATGCAGTTGAGACCTTTTTTGATACGGCTAAAAAGGTGCACATACCTAAGAAAAATGACAGCGCCATATTGTCGATAAACGCCGCTTGGATAAATAAATTAATATAGTGTTCCATGCTGTTTCCTTATCCGCGCTTGCGCTGAATGATTTTAATGACCCAAATCATCACGCCAATGATAAAAAAGGCACTGGGTGGCAATGTGAACATCTCATTCGCCAAATACCAGCCGCCATTTTCGACAGTGGTTAAGATTGAATGACCAAACAAACTGCCACGACCCAGTAGTTCACGAATAAACGCCACGCCCATTAAAATCACCCCATAACCCAAGGCATTGCCTAAGGCATCGAACACGGCTAGGTGAGGAGGATGTTTCATCGCAAAGGCTTCGGCGCGGCCCATAATGATACAGTTAGTGATGATCAAACTCACAAACACAGATAACTGTTTCGATAGCTCATACGCCACATCTTGTAGCACCATGTCGACAATAATCACCAAGGACGCAATCACGGTCATTTGCGCAATAATGCGCACACTGTTGGGAATAAAGTGGCGAATGCTTGAAATAATCAAGTTCGAAAACACCAACACAAACGTCACCGCGAGTGTCATCACAAATGCGGTTTGCATCGAATTACTGACCGCTAAGGCCGAACACACACCTAATACCTGCATTGCCACTGGATTATTGGCAAAAATAGGAGATGTCAGGATCTCGCGAGTTGAAGTGGTATTACTCATTTACTTATCCTCTGCAGCGGCTAACGTGTGTAGATAAGTTTGGTATCCCTCTACGCCAAACCAAAACTCGACTAAACGTTGGATACCGACACCCGAACGAGTCGCGCCACTGACACCATCGATGCCGTGAATGTCACCGTCTTTTGCACCGCCCTTAATCACTTTAATGGCAATGTTACCTTTGGCATCAAATAGCGTTTTGCCTTGCCACAAGGCTAACCATTGTGGGTCAGTAATAAAGTCAGCAATACCTGGGGTTTCGCCATGCTCATAAAACACGATGTTCTCAATGGTGTTTAAGTCAGGTTTTATCGCCATGTAACCGTAAATAATCGACCACAAACCTTTGCCGTAAATAGGCATAACAATACTGGCAAGTTGACCCTTGGTGTCGTACACCTCAAAAATGCGAATATCGGTCGCCATGGTTTTAATCTTGGCGATGTCTTTTTTAGGTTTAGTAGACGTTTCAGGGTTAATGGCCGCCATGCGTTCGTCAAAATCAAGTAAGTTAGCTTTTTCAGTCACTTTACCTGTCGCCAAGTTAACCATTTTCGGTTGAACTCGCTGAGTAAACAACTCGCTAAAGTCACCTTGGCTGATGTCGATGTCAGCAGCCTTTAACACATACTGCTGCACTTCTTCACGCTTCTTGGCTAATTTGCGCTCTTTTAAAATCTCGACAGTACCCGTGATCATAAACGAACAAACTAAGCTTAAAATGATAATAAAAACCATGGTTCCAGCGACGGTATCTTTCTTAAAGGCCATGACGTTTTAGTCTCCGTTTAATATTAGCGCGAGCGACTAAGTAGTCGAATAACGGTGCCCATAAATTAGTAAACAAAATAGCCAACATAATACCCTCTGGCATTTTGGTATTGAGTAAACGAATAATAATGGTCATAAAGCCAATCATAAATCCAAAAACAAACTTGGCCTTACGGGTATAGGATGCCGTCACCGGGTCTGTGGCCATAAACATCATTCCCAATGCAAAACCACCGGTCACTAAGTGCCATGTCCACGGCATTGCCGACATGGGATTTCTGCTAGAACCAAAATAGTTGAACAACAAGACGGTAATGATCATTCCCAGCATAACGCCGGCTACCACACGCCAATCAGCTACGCGAGTTAGGAGTAAAATACCGCCACCGATAAGAATGGCTAAGGTACTGGTTTCACCCACAGCACCTGGGGTAAAGCCTAAAAAGGCATTCCACCAGCTCGGATCACTCACCACGCTAAACCAACTCACATCGACAAAGCTTAATTTTTTAGCCACGGTAAGGGTTAATGTGGTTGCACCAGAAAAGCCATCAACCGCAACAAACTGTCCTAACGCCACCACTTCGGTTGGATAAGCAAAGTAAATAAACGCATAACCCGCTAGCGCAGGATTTAAGAAGTTGTAGCCCATGCCGCCAAACAGTTCTTTTGCAACCACTACCCCAAAACTGATGCCTAAGGCCACAATCCATAATGGTGTAGAAATGGGTAAAATTAACGAGAACAATAAGGCCGTGATAAAAAAGCCTTCATGTAATTCTTGGCGACGCACTTTGGCAAACACCACTTCCCATACCAAGTTTACTATCAGCGCCGTTAAGTAAAACGGCACATAAAAACTGGCACCATAAGCGAATAAACTGATCAAGCCTGCACTTTCAGTCAGCGAGCCAAACATCGCGTTATACAAGGCTAATTGCCATACATCAGGCTGGGTTGCCCCGGCAATAATGGCCATTTGCGCCTGAAGACCAATATTGTACATACCCAATAACATGGCAGGAAATAAACACATGCCGACAATGTGCATGGTGCGCTTAACATCAATAGCATCACGAATATGCACATCACCTTTAGTGCTGCGGCCATTGGCTATCCACAAAGACCGTAGATAACTCCGCATTGAGTTACCATGGGCGTAGTAACTGTCTTGGGTGCTGGGTTTTTTCTGTTGCTGACTCATTAACCTTCCCTCTCGATAATATCTAGGCAAGCACGTAATTCTTTACCGAAGTCATATTTCCCAGGGCACACAAAAGTACATAGTGCTAAATCTTCTTCATCTAGTTCTAATGCCCCTAATAACTGTGCCTCATCGGTATCGCGTACCACTAAGTCGCGCACTAAAAGCGTGGGCAGAATATCTAATGGCATCACACGATCAAGTTGACCAAATGCCATCATGGCCCGTGGAGAACCACCAGCTTGGGTCGTAAAGTCGAACAGTTTTTTGGTGCGACTAAAGCCTGACATCATGATGCCGGTCATTGAGAATTTTCGGCTATCATGGCGAACCCAAGGTAAAATCTCTTGTTGTCCATTTTCAGTGAGCACACTAATTTGATTATGAAAGCGGCCAAGGTAATCATAAACGCCGACAGCAGTATGACCTGACAATAGTGATCCAGAAACAATACGGGAATCTTGTTGATTGATTTCATCCAGGGTCAAATCGCTTAGCTTCGCACCCAATTGAGTTTGCACTAATCGTGGCGTTAACACATTAGGGCCGGCTAATGACACGATACGATTGGTATACAGTTCGCCGGTTAAAAACAGTTTGCCAAAGGCAATCACGTCTTGATAACCCACATGCCACACTTGGCGTTCAATACTGGCAGGTAACAGGTAATGAATATGGGTGCCAACTAATCCGGCAGGGTGCACACCGTTAAAACGCTGAACATTGACTTGCGATAAGTCGTACTCAATGCTGGCATCGGCCAATAACGAAGCGCCATCGTCTTGGCATAGATACACCTGACCGCTAGTCAAAAACGTTAGGGCAAATAATCCGGCTTGAAAAGCCTGTGGTTGAGTCGCAATAATAACCCGTGGATCGGGCGCAAGAGGATTGGTGTCAATGGCGGTGACAAATATACCGGCAGGGCTTGCATCTAACTGGGGCACTCGAGAAAAAGGACGTGTGCGCAACGCGGTCCATAAGCCACTGCGGACCAAACCGTCTTTAACGGCTTGATGTGATAGCGTATTAATATCCATAGACTCAAGAATGAAACAGGGCTCTTGCTTGGCATCACAATCAATGACAACCGACTGCAGTACCCGACGCTCTCCGCGATTAATAGCGACAACAACTCCGCTTGCTGGCGCGGTAAATAACACCCCTGGCGTTTTTTTGTCTTCAAATAACACTTGGCCTTTGACGACACTATCGCCTACTTCAACCGACATTGTTGGCTTTAAGCCCACATATTCTTCACCAATTAACGCCACTTGGGTCGTTTTAGGTGCGTCATCTATTTGCTGTAGTGGTTCACCAGCAACCGGGATATCAAGTCCACGCTTAATAGTTATCACTGGATTGTTAGCACCAGCCATCACATTCACCATCTAAAAATATTCGATAGCTAATATTATATGTTTGCAACTACTAATATAACAACAAAGATCACAGTCCGAGTGAGAACTGTAATTTTTCAACATAACCGAATACCAAATGTGTGAACCAGATCAATTTATTGACCAATATGATACAATTTGTGTAATTTTAAAGTCAAAAAGGTTTTTACATTTCGACGTCATTTCCGCGGCGATTTACTAATAATTATTAACAAAAATAGCCGAAAGCCACTTCATTAAAGACCAACTTACACCCATTAATGATGTCGCATTAAAATGGCGAACCGCTGATATTCTATATCGTTAGCCAGAGACGTTAATCAGCCAATTGTTGAATTAACCGTCCTTGCTGAAAAAGGTACACCGAATCCATTTGTTCTAACGCGGTCAAGCGATGGCTGATCATTAGCAGGGTTTTGTGCTGGGCAAAATCGAGTAAGACGTTGAGGATTTCACGCTCGGTACGTTTATCGAGTCCTTCAGTAGGTTCATCTAACAGCAGCAAAGGAGCATCACGCAATAATGCCCGAGCCACGCCAATTCTGCGCTGCTCGCCACCGGATAATTGTCGGCCGCCCTCACCGATCCAACAATCTAATGGTTTATCGCCTTGCAACAAGGTTTGCAGACCCACTTGCTGTAACACTTCAATAAAACGGTGATCATGTTCTTTTTTGGCCTCACCGTGCAGATACGGCAACGCTAACGCTAAATTGTCACGTAAAGTACCTGAAAACAGGTAAATACGTTGACTAACCACAGTCATCGCAGCACGAAGATTGGCATCGCTGTAGTCACTGATTGGCTGATCATCAAGCGTAATGGATCCCTGCTGCGCCGCCCAGTCACGGGTGATCAGTCCCAATAAGCTTGATTTACCACAACCAGTAGGACCTAAAATAGCCACCTTTTCACCGGCTTTAATGGTTAAGCCAAGGCCTTGTAACACCGGAGAGTGCGCGTGATAACCAAAGTGAACGCCACTGATCTGCAAAGCTCCGTGATGGGCTTGTAAGTGACTATCAGGATTAAATATCACACTCGGTGTTTGCTCGGTTATTTCCGTCACCCGCCGCGCAGCAAGTACCGTGCTTGATAAATGTTGGAATGCACCGGCTATCGGCATCATCATTTCAAGACTGGCCATAGTGGCGAACACCATTAATGCCATTAACGGCCCTGGCGGCGAGAGCTCACCGACACTTTGACCCGCTAAATACAGCATAGAGACAACCGCACTGCCATTGATTAATATCAGTAATGCTTGGCTTAGCCCGGTAATATTGGCCATGGTGGTTTGCTGACTAAATAAACTGTGCTGCGCTTGTTCAAGTTGAGCCAAATAGCGCTTATTAGCGCCAAATAAACTTAACTCGGCCTGCCCCTGAATAACATCAAGTAACTCAACTCGATATTGCCTTTGCGCCTGCATTAATACTTGCCCAGGCGCCTTACCTAAGTAATAAAATACTAGCGGTAAGATAAACCAAGCGGCTAATAACAGAGTGCATAAACTCAAGGCTAAATGGTTATCAAACCAACCGAGAAACGCCAACAATACACCAATCATCATCAAAGATGCGGCCATTGGCGTGAGTAAGCGTAAATAGAGATGATCTAAGGTATCAATATCGGCAACCAAACGATTGAGTAAGTCACCTCTTCGCAGACCTTGCAAGTTAGCCGCGCTTAACGGCAGTAACTTCTTCCATGCCCAAACACGCAGTTGCGTCAATAATTTAAAGGTCGCTTCATGGGTTGCTAACCGCTCACCGTAACGGCTTGCAGTACGAGCGATGGAGAAAAATCGCACACCTCCGGCGGGGGTGAAATAGTTAAACGTCTGCGCGGTAACCACCGCTAAGCCTGCTACTGCACTGGCAGATAAAAACCAGCCCGATAATGACAATAAGCCAATGCCCGTCAGTAATGTCGTCGATGTGAGCAAGAGCCCCACTAACATCATCAGCCACTGGCGGCGAAACAAAGCAACAAAAGGGCGTAATACCTGGATGATACTGCGCGGTTTCGCGTCAACGGATTGTGACATCAGCATACCTCCTGTTGTTGATTCTGTTGTTGATTGCGCATTTGTGCTAATAACCCATCAACCTGTTGTAAATCATTAACATGGCCTTGTTGTACGACCCTTCCTTTGTCCATGACCAAGACACAATTCATCGTGTGTAAATCATCTAATTTATGGGTCACGGTTAATCCCGTTGTCGACTGCATTGCGCGCTGCAACGTGGCCATCACAGACTGCTCACTTTGGGCATCTAAACTGGCTGTTGGTTCATCTAATAAAAATAACTTCGCCGGTTGTGCCAACGCACGAGCCAAAGCAAAACGCTGAGCTTGGCCTACCGACACACCCGCGCTTTGATCGCTGATGATTAAATCGAGCCCTAATGGATGCTGTAACACAAACTCACTGATGTTGGCCTGTTCAAGCAACGCCATAATCTGCTCATCGTTTAATTGCGGGTTGGCCAAAGCAACATTTTCTCTCACGGTGCCATGGAATAATTGCGGATCTTGGCCTAACCAAGCCAGATGCTGACGCCATTGCGCCACATTAAGGTGCGATAATTCATGACCATTAATCAGCAATGATCCCTGATAAGGTAAAAACCCCAATAATGCATTCAGCAAACTGGTTTTTCCCGCGCCACTTGGACCCACAATGGCCCAGTGTTCACCTGCGGGTAACGTAAATGAAACAGGCCCAACTAAACGCTGACCATCTAAACTAAACACTTCAACCCCAATGGCTTGGATACCTATGCTATCGGCAGAGAATGTATTATTTTGTGGTATTGAATCGATAGCCACTGTGCTGACTTGGTAATCAAGCAGCTCAACTAGCGCTTCTGCTGCGCCAATGGCTTGAGCTTTGGCGTGATAATGGGTGCCTAAGTCGCGAAGCGGTTGATAAAATTCTGGCGCTAAAATCAACACAAACATACCGGTAAACAAACTCACCTGCACGCCATAATGACCAAAGTCGAGATGACCTAAGTAACTAAAGCCAAAATACACCGCCAATACCGCAATCGACACTGCGGCAAAGAACTCTAATACCGCTGAACTGAGAAAGGCTAAACGTAATACCGACATAGTGCGGGAGCGAAAGTCTTCTGAAGCCTGTTCAATATTGACTAACTCCGCGGCGCCGCGATTAAACAGCTTTAACGTTTGCAGTCCTTTTAGCCGATCCATAAAGTGGCCGCTTAAACGCGACAACGCCTGCATATTTTTACGGTTAGCATCTGCCGCACCCATGCCAACTAAAATCATAAACATTGGAATTAAAGGCGCAGTGGCCAACAAAATGATCCCTGCAGCCCAATTAAGCGGAAACACACACGCTAAGATCAGCAAAGGAATAAACCCCGCTAACATCATCTGCGGTAAGTATTTAGCATAAAAGTCATGTAAATCTTCAACCTGCTCAAACACTAAGGTTGCCCATGCTCCAGCAGGTTTACCTTTAATAAACACCGGACCCAGTGCCACTAACTTATTAAGCACAGCTTGACGTATATCTTCGCGTAAACGTTTTCCCGCCTCAAAACTAAGCCGTTCACGCACTTGGGCTAACAAGGCTCGTATCAATAACAAGCTAATAAGTGCATAGAATTCATTGCTTAATGCGCCAGGTACGAGGTTATCAATAATGACACCCTGCAAAATCTGGGCAATAAAATAGGCCTGTCCTACAATGGCAATGCCATTTAACACCCCACATAACGCAGATAATTTAAGGAAAATACCACAAGAAGATTGTTGGTTTTTAAGCCATTTTGCTAATGACTTTTCTAACGACTTGTCCATGAAGCTCCGGCGCAGTTATTGATGACCACTTTTATCACGCAGTATCGCAGTACTGGCATCTAGTTAACACTTAAAACGGTGTAAATGATATCTGATTCACATTTTGCTAATAAAGCCTGATTTAATAATTAAATTTAGTAACAATATCAATTACCTTAAATATCTTCTCGAAACATATCGCATTCAGTAAAGTACCTCTTGTGAAAATAGCCTGGTTTATCCCAAGCCAATATCACATTGCTCAGCATAATCATGATGAATCGTATAACCAAGCTAATTGATGAACAGAACACAGAGGGAGGCGATAGGCTAATATCAGTTTAGCATCGATAACACTCTTTACTGAGTGGTACTCTCGCCGTATTTAACCAACACGTGCCAGAGTAACTTTAAGTCTTGTCGTTTTTTAGAATGTGCTCCCCGCTCACTCCAAGAAGTAGGTTGTTTTTGTAATTGGTATGCCGCACGGCCAATAATTTCTGCATTGATCAACTCATTTTCAGCAATACTTTGTGCCAAAATAGGCATGGCAGCACCACGAAAATCATCCGGTACTTGCGCCACATTAATTTGACGCCCTTTATGCCAATGCAATTCAATTTCGTATTCGTTACACAAGGCGATTAATGAATCCCCTATGGCGCTCCCGATAAATGACGGATCCGCGACTAATATGGCGACATCTTCCTCCAGCATCACATCACCGTGAATTTGGGCTTCAATATAATGATCTAAATTAGCGCTTGGCATAGCGTCAAAGCGACGGCTGATATCATCGGTTAAATGCTGACTAAAATGTTCAATTAGCTTACTCGGTTTAAGCCCTGGAATGCCCAACGCATATTGACGTTCAAAACTTTCACTTAATAATGCCGCTATAATCGCATCAAAACACTTTATGGTGCCCTTTTCTTTGGGCAATCGATAAGAGTCCAGGTAACTAAAGGTACATCGCGACAATATTTGAGGATGGGTGACAAAATAACAACTGCCAAAGCGAGGCGCTGGGCCTAGCGGACATAAACCAAAATCTAACGCACCATATTTAGGCCGATGCTTAATACCAGAATAAGTGTGACCAAATAATTGGTTTTCCCAATGGTCGCGAGACCCGCCTAATTCTGGCGATAAGTGGCCATTAGAAACATGAGTTTCAAACTGACTTTTATACACACCATCACGCAATAACCCATCAACAACGGTGAGGCCACGGTTATCAATTTGATCGGGATGAAAATGCAAAGCGACTCGACTATGTTGCGCTAGCTCACGCATGGCGAGTTGGAGTGATAAGGTTGAAATATTAGACATTAACAACACATTCTTGATCACGGCATGAGCATGATCTCGCAGCTCATACGCCATTTTCTCTATGTGTGTTTGTGCCATTAATTTCATCAGTAAGAGACTCCTAAGTTAAGTAACCTCAGCTCGGGATAATAACGGTTATCAAACAACCCTTCCCCTGCTAACTGCGTTGAATTGACTTGCAATTGAGTCGCTGTTGAAGCGTCAATCCTCTTTATTAGCAAAACACATGGCAAATTAGCGATAAATTAGCTGAAATGTTCTGATTTTAGCTTACTTACCCCATATATTAACCCGAGATCAGCTTAGTAAAACCCTGCTAAGTCGCTGAATATTGCATTAGAAAACAGCTTATCGTTTTATTGTATGTAATAAGTCGACGTTTAGCACTGTTGCAAGTCTTAAGATTAACACGATTTCATTCAACCGCTGTATTTGGGATAATAACCTCTGTATTTGAACGATTAAATCGCCCATTATTGATTGCAACCCAAGAGGATACATCATCGCCCACTAAGGGATTTGATAGCACTTATAGCGGTTTTCAGGTAAGCTTCACGGCCGCCGTTACTGGCTACCTTTTATTCAAAGCAACAATGCGTTGCCCAAAGAGATTTTTCTATGAGTTTTTCCTCACTTGGTCTGAATGCTGCTATTTTAAAAGCGGTTGAAAAACAAGGTTACGACACCCCCACTCCAATTCAAGCACAAGCAATTCCAGCCGTTTTAGCGGGCCAAGATGTAATGGCAGCGGCACAAACTGGGACAGGAAAAACAGCTGGTTTTACCCTGCCAATTTTAGAATTGTTGTCTAAAGGTGAACGCGCGCAACGTGGTCAAGTCCGTGCGCTCGTGTTAACACCAACACGTGAACTTGCAGCACAAGTACAAGAAAGCGTCGCCACTTATGGCGTCAACTTACCGTTAAAATCAGCCGTGGTATTTGGTGGTGTGTCTATCGTGCCACAATTAGCTGCGCTCAGAAATGGGGTCGACATTTTAGTCGCCACCCCTGGCCGTTTACTCGACTTATGCCAGCAAAAAGCCCTTAGCTTCAGCAAATTAGAAATTCTCGTGTTAGATGAAGCAGACCGCATGCTAGACATGGGCTTTATTCGTGACATTAAAAAAGTATTATCGATGTTACCTGCTAAGCGTCAAAACCTGATGTTTTCAGCGACTTTTTCGAATGAAATTCGTGAACTGGCTAAAGGTTTGGTTAACAATCCGGTAGAAATTTCAGTAACGCCTCGCAACGCTACCGCCGCCTCGGTGACACAATGTGTGTACCCATTGGATAAAACACGAAAATCAATGGCACTAATCGAACTGATTAAAACCAATGATTGGAAGCAAGTATTGGTCTTTTCGCGCACCAAACATGGCGCCAACCGTTTGGCCAAGAGTTTAGATGCCGCCCACATTAAAGCTGCAGCGATTCATGGTAATAAAAGCCAAACCGCACGCACAAAGGCTTTGGCTGATTTTAAAGCTGGCGCAGTACAAGTGATGGTCGCAACCGACATTGCCGCTCGCGGTATCGACATAGATCAACTGCCATGTGTTGTGAACTTTGACTTGCCCAATGTACCTGAAGATTATGTACATCGTATTGGCCGTACAGGCCGAGCAGGTTCAACAGGTCAAGCGGTATCATTAGTTGGCTTAGAAGAAGTTAAATTACTGCATGATATTGAGCGCTTAACTAACCGCGTCATTGAGCGTAAGCAGCTTGATGGTTTTGAAGCACCGTTCACAATTCCTGAACCTAACCTCAAATCAAGTGGCAGCTCAAAAAGCACTCAAGCGAGAAAGCCAAACCCGAACCGCAGTAAACATGCTCAGCAACATGCTAATGATGGTGCTCAAGGTGATAAGCCAGCGCGTAAGTTTGACTCACGCCAGCAATCACGTGGCCACGACAATAACGCTAACCCTGCTGATCCTAAGGCAGAAGCTAGAGCCAATGGTAATAAACCACCACAACGTTCACGTCCACCACGTCGAAGTGGTACGGCACCAGTAACATCGACAAGCAGTAATCCTTATGCCAATGCTAAAGTAAAAAGCTAACTAGCTCACTAGCTCACTAGCGATAAAGCATAAAAAAAACCGGTGAACATTGTTCACCGGTTTTTTATTATTCAGGCATCATCAATCGGCTATAAATTGACCGATAACACATTAATTGGTCACATAAACCAAGCGCGGTAATTACGGCCTTTTAACTTACCTTTACTGATGATATTCATCGCTTGTTTAGACACATTGCTTTTTACTGCAACGTAAGCGCGAAAATCAGTCACTTTGATTTTACCAATATCGTTAAAATCTAAACCATTGCCACCCGTTAATGCCCCAACAATATCACCTGGACGGATTTTTTGCTTTTTACCCCCCTCAATCTGAATGGTGATCATCGCAGCCGCTAATGGCTGCTTGTTGAGTACGCTCATTGCGGGTAAAGGCTCACTGACTACGTCTTTATTCATGGCTTCTTCTATCATCGCCATTTTGTAACCGTCTTCTTCACCAAACAAAGTATATGCGGCCCCTGAACTGCCAGCTCGGCCAGTACGGCCTATACGGTGAATATGCACTTCAGTATCGTAAGCAATATGATAATTAAATACTGCGTCTAACTCATCAATATCCAATCCACGCGCCGCAACGTCGGTGGCCACTAAAATACGCGCACTACGGTTAGCAAACTGCAATAACATTTGATCGCGATCGCGCTGCTCTAAATCGCCATGTAATGCTAATACACTAAAGCCAAATTCATGTAATGAGTCAGCTACTTGTTGGGTTTCACGCTTGGTATTACAAAACACTACTGCGCTTTCAGGCTGCTTATCTAATAACAATAAACGCAATGCTTCAAGACGGCCCTGGTTATCTTCGATACGATAAAAATGTTGATCGATAGTTAGGTTATCGTGCTTAGCTTCCACTTTAACCATTACCGGTTTATACAGAATTTGATCGGCAATCGCTTGGATCTGATCAGGGAACGTGGCGCTAAACAGTAACGTTTGACGCTCACGAGGTGCGGCAGCAATGATTTGGTCAATGTGCTGTTGGAAGCCCATTTCTAACATGCGATCTGCTTCATCTAAAATAAGCATGTTCATGTTACTTAAATCTAAACGGTTGCGATCTAAATGATCAACAATACGACCCGGTGTACCGACAATAATATGCGCACCGTGCTCTAATGAACCAACTTGCGGTCCCATAGGTACGCCGCCACAAAGTGTTAATACTTTAACGTTATGAATACCACGGGCCAAGGTACGAATGTCTTTCGCCACTTGGTCAGCTAATTCGCGCGTTGGACATAACACCATAGTTTGAATGCGAAAACGTTTTACATCCAGCTTATTGAGTAGCCCTAAACCAAAGGCTGCGGTTTTACCAGAACCTGTCATCGCTTGGCCAATGACATCTTCACCAGCCAAAATAGGCGGTAAGCTTTCGGCTTGGATCTGAGTCATCGATTCAAAACCCATAGTTTGGAGGTTTTCAAGCAATTCAGGTTTTAATTTAAGTGATGCAAAAGCCGTGTTAACGACTTGTTCTGTAGACTGACTCAAGGCAAATATCCTCTGATATCGAAAGGTAAAAAGCAGGCAAAAGCTGCAAAAAAATATACCAATACCATTACATAAATGAGCCAATAACGCGCAAAACTATCATTAAACAGCAGAACAAAATTAGCATATACAATGATGTTATATGAAAAATGCTTACCGCTATTTACGAACGATTTATCTTGCCAGAAGGAACAGATAATAAATAAGATTGGTGTTAGCAAAGGTGTTAAAACAAACCTAAGCCAGATATCAGCTATTGTAGCAATTTTATTGCCCGTTCGCTGACAAATATTTACCGATAACTCAGCTTATATTGAGCGCAATCCTAGAAAATTTGCTCAAAACGACCTTGCTGATAATCGTGTACTGCTTGCTCTATCTCAGCTTGACTATTCATCACAAACGGCCCCATATGAACAATCTCTTCATTAATAGGTTTTCCCGCAAGCAACAATAATCCTGCACCTGTCGATTTAGTTTGAAAATGACTGACGTCATGTGGATCTAATACCAACAACTGCCCTGATCTAGCCGTTTCTCGCAGACCTTGTGCATCAACATAGTTAAGTTCACCTTGATACACATAAGCACACACCGTTTGGTATTCTGCAAGATTAAGTGTGCCATGGCCATACTCAGCTAAGGTTAAATCGGCAATAGCACCATGACCGGCTAAACCTTGAATACTTGAGCTAATCTCATGAGGGTCATGATTAAAGCCCCAGCTTCCCGCCAAGGCAACAAGATTTGCGCCGTGTTCGTTATCTATACACGGATTAGCCTGCTTGCTGGTATCTTGATAAATAGGTGGACGCATTTTATGTTTTGCTGGCATATTGAGCCAAATTTGAAACCCATGCAGCCCTTCTTTAGTATCTGCTAATGGCATTTCAGAATGCACCACACCACTGCCAGTACTCATCCACTGCACGTCACCGGCACGTATATGCTTAACATTGCCCATTTGATCGCGATGCTCAAAGCCACCTGTACGGATATAGGTAAAAGTTTCTATGCCGCGATGAGGATGAGGCGGAAAACCACCAATAAAATATTGCTCGTTATCAGACTTTATTTCATCCATCATTAAATAGGGGTCAAAACGAAGCTTATCGAAATCGGCAATACGATTGATGTTAACACCATCACCGTCCATTGCAGGCAGTGCACTGTAGCGATTCAATACTTTCATCATAAACCCCATTTATTTAACCTCAACTCAAGATAATAAACGGTTATCAACCAGCTATTTTCTCGTTCACTGCATTTTACTGACTCGCAGTAGCACGCTATTGACGCGTTATTAACGTGTCATTGCACCTCGTTAACAGAACAAATTATGAGCTTGATATGACAGATAAATAGATAATTTATTTTATCTCTATAACCCGAGCAGAGGTTATTTATATCAATATCACTTGAGCATAGCAGGCAATATAGTTAATGAATATTGTATGATAGTGTGATTTTTATACGATGAAATCGACTGCAAAAGCATGTTCACGCGCTTACGGTGTCGCGATAAAGCGAGTTAATCCCAATGAGATTTACGGCTCAAAAAACGAGCAAAGCAACAACAAAGATACAATAAAAACAAACGGCGATAGCTTGAAAAAGATGTATGCCAAGTAGGTCGACATTCCCCAAGTCATTGCAAATCGCTCAACCTAGGTGGCTAATTGTAATGCCACACGGCGGTATGCAACGACATAAGGAATATTGCAGAGCCAACGGCGTTGGCCATGTATAAGGTAGGATTATTATGCTCAATCTATATCGAATTAATATTGACGCTCAAAACGTCTAATTAAACTGTGACACCAACTCTGTTTGGCGAACACCTTGACCACTAATTTCTTGGCTATGTATTGCAGCATTATGGCAATTTTGTTCGAATTGATTGATACCAGCTTGTAATGCCATCGCATTATTATAAATTTGATTAACGACAGTGGCTTGTTCTTCAGCAGCAACTGAAATTTGCTCTCCATTACCCTCGATAATGTTCATCACTTCACTGACAGAAATCAGGCTTTGCTCAAGCATGTTACTGGAGTCAATGCTCTTGTCTATTAACAAATGACTTTGATCCATTTGCGCTACAGCCTCTGCAGTCGTGTGACTGAGTGTATTGATAATAGCGTGTATTTCAAGAGCAGACGTTGCTGAGCGGCTTGCCAAGTTACGCACTTCATCGGCGACCACTGCAAATCCTCTGCCCGTCTCTCCAGCGCGCGCGGCTTCAATGGCCGCATTAAGCGCCAGTAAGTTTGTTTGCTGCGCAATACTTTCTATCACATCGACGGCTTGATTCACGCTTTGGCATTGTTGATTCAGGGTAGAAATAGCAACACGCGACTCTTCGAGTAAGCTATTAATTTCAGTTGTGGCGGTTTTACTGTTAACTAATGCCACCTTAGTTGCCTGTATTTGTTCCACTAATTGATGGATTTCTGCCGTTGAGTTACTGGTGTTTTGGGCAATGTCAGTAACAGAAGCGTTCATTTGCCCAATGGCTGTAACGACTTGTTCTAAATTTTGTGATTGCTCAACCAACTGGCTCTGATTGGCTTGATTTTGTTGTTGATGCTCTTCTAAACCTTGCTGGAGTTCTTCACCACTGTCTTTGATACGTCCGACCACGGCAAGTATTTCTGCTTTTTGCATCCGTAGGCTTAATTCTATGTGAGAAAGCTCATCGGTATAACCCGTGTAAACAAATTGATTGAGTGGATTATCATGTATTTTTTTACTCAAAATAAGTATGTTATCAAAACGCTGTTTAAGAACATAAAGCGGTCGACAAAAACATATAATGGCGATAATAAAGGTTAACATAGTGAAGAAAGCACTGGCGTAAGGTAAGGACATGAATAACCCTACTGAAAACAACCAGCCCAATAGCAGTTTAGTGATAATACTGGCGCCAAACTTTGGCTTGGCTGCTTTGCCAGCATTGACCGCATCATAACAGGCTTGAGCACGTTCAGTGAGCTCAACTTCAGGTTGAGTTCTAACCGACTGGTATTCACAAATAGTACCGTTGCGTTTAATGGGGGTGACATAGGCGTTAACCCAATAGTATTTGCCATTTTTGCAACGGTTCTTCACTAGCCCCATCCAGCTTTGTCCTTGCTTAATAGTATCCCAGAGGTCAGCAAATGCGGCTTTAGGCATATCAGGATGGCGGACAATATTATGTGGCTTGTTGATTAATTCTTCTTTTTGGTAGCCACAAACAGTAACAAAGTCATCATTAACATGGGTAATGATACTGTCTAGATCTGTTGTTGAAAGAATTTTATAATCTGACGGATACGTGATTTCTTCATCAATAATTTCTTTTACAGTCATGGTGATACATTAAACGCAGTCAATTAAATAAGTGAGGCGATTATTAATCAGTCAGCACGACATTGATGTGATGATTAGCTAATTTAATCGCCAAATATTTAACATTTGTAAAATACACGAGTTAAGTCACATTGATGGTTTTTAAGATCGAGGTGATGTCTCAAGCATTAGCCGCTCATTTGGATGGCATCGGTAAATAATGTTAATATTTGTTCACCTTGTTAGTGACTTTTTTCTTCAGACGATAGCAGCGGATAAGGTCATTAAGCGTCAGCTATAAGGCCGATCATCTATTTAACCAATAACATAGCGAAAAATATCTTGGTAGACAGACTTTGATTTGTTGCCCATCAGCAAACGACCATTTGAAAAACATATTTATGGCGCTATTTTAGATCGACTATTTTAATCTAGCTGACTCTATCTCAACGGTGTTTTAATATAAAAATGAAAAGTCATATTCATTCAAAGAGGTTAATTCCAGGTATGGATCGCTTGCTCTTTTGTGGTTGCCTTTTACATAATAGTCGCTTAATACCCACCATTTTTCTCATCGCCAACAGCGAGAAAGGAACGGGAGTTGAAGCAAAAATAAGCGTTTATACTGTGACGATTCTCTAGCAATTAGTTATCGCACCATGATCACTCTTGATGTGTGCTGGATAACGTTAAAATAATCAAAACACAGTATAATCATGGTTAATTAATGATTGGTGGGAAACGAAGTGCTGACACAAATTCTAGTCACGATATTAGTAATCGTTGGCGCTATTGTATATTTACGCAGTGGCCGGGGCAGTAAAGCGAGTCGCAGTGCTGCAATAGCAGAGGAACAAAGCTCGCCATTTTTTAGTCGGGTGATTATTTACGCTATGATTGCAGTGTCGATGTTAGCCTCAACTGGCTATTGGGGTTGGAGTCTGTATGACGAAAACACCGTGGTTGAAGTGACGATTACATCACCCATTGAAGCGATGACCACAAGCTACAAAGTACGTAAAAAAGATATTGAAGCCAAGCGGATTACCACCGTTGATGGGATTCAAATCCGTTTATCTAATCAAGAGCGATTAACGATTAAAGCGGCAGAGGCACAGTAATTATTTGTACCTAATCAGAGTCACCCTGCCGCCCACTCATCTGGCGCTATTTTACTGCCACTATGCCTGATCGCAAAGCGCCTGCCATTGGGCGCTAGCAACAGGGTCGCCATTTTTAAAACCAATATAGCTATTCAGTTTACGGCTGATATCACTCTGGCATTGAGTTTCTAAGGATGTGGGGATTTCGATCAAATGCAGCCCGCCTGTGGCTGTTTGTTGTAGGGTCTGTATCAGCTGTGCCTGAGTCTGACAATAATGGCCCTGCCCGCCGTAAGCTTGGATCAACAACTTAGGATCAAAACCTTCTGCATTGCAGTGATATATGGGCGCATTGCCTGCTTTGCCTAAATGAAACACATTGTTTCGCATGTAAAGTATCGTGACATTGGCATGCTGTTTCTGCAAATTAATCAACTCATTAGCCTGAAAATTAAACCCGCCATCACCTGTGATAACCAAAATAGGCACTTGACTGCCAATGTAAGCGAGTTCATCGGCTACCGCTCTGGCATAGGGAAGGCTTGTGCCCATGGCGGCATACCAAGGATTGGCCAAAAAACTGCGTCCAAGTTCAGTGTTTAAGGTATTAAGCTCGAAGCTGGCGAAGAAGGCATTGCCTATTTCAGGAATAAATACATAGGGCTGAGGCAAAGTGGCTTGAGCTACATTGATCACCTTTGCCAAATTGGCATAGCTTAGGCTCTGCTGGGCTTCAATGTTTTCTCCCATAACGGCAACAGCATCTTGCGGCGCAGCCTGCGGTGATAGTTGAGGTTGTTTTGTTGTGGCTTCTAGCCTGTGCTGCAGCCCCAACTCTAGCAGGGTGACGACGGCGATGATGTCTTGCTCCCGGTGAGCAGTGCCCTTTAACATCGTCTTATTCTGGTGCTTGTCTATGGCATGAGTCTGGCTGCCAAAGGCATTGTTGGTGTCGGATGGAAAAATAGCTGTGCCTATTTCCAACACATAATCGGCGATGGTTTCAATGTAGATTTTACCTGGGGTGTGGCTGAATACGCCGTTATAGCAGCCAAGACAGAGAGGATCACTTTCATCGACCATACCCTTGGCAAACCAAGTGACGGCATAGGGTAGTTGTAACTGATGACATAGCTTGACCAATCTTGCCAATAGATCGGGATTAAGGCGCAACTTTTCCCCAAGAAACAGTAAGGGAGCCTTAGATTTGCTCAGCTTATCGAGTATGTTCGCGGCGATAAGTTCAGCGCCGCTCAAATTAAGGTGTTGTCCTTGGAGAGAATCCAGACTTGGGGGTAAAGACAAGGCTTGGGTCGGTTGCTGCACCAGATCCCTGGGGATCTCGATATACACAGGTTGGCGATGTAAATAAGCATGAGTCATTAATGCTAAGCATTGCTCAGCGGCAATATTAGGCTGACCAGTATGACGCTGTCCTTGTAGTCGCTCTGCGCGAATACCTAGGGCTTTAAACGCATTGAGGGCAGCATTGAGATCCGTATTCCACGCGGTATGAGGATGCACAGTATGGTGCAAGGAATGCTGGGCGATTTCATTCTCCCCAGGAGCACCGGATATAAAAATAACAGGTAAGCCTTCGGTGCGGGCTAGGGCCGCGGCAGAAATACAGGGTAAGCTGCCGACTGTGTATGTTGTAAGGCAGACACCAAGGCCTGCTACCTCGGCTTGAGCACATGCGCTAAAGCCTGCGTGCATCTCATTACTTGAGGGCAGCACAGTAAGGCTCGGCTCAAGTGCATTAATAAGGTTGGCGACAAAATCGCCACCCACACCATAGAGCCGCTTCGCCCCAAAAAATTGCAATAACTGGGCAAGGCTATGTCCTAGTTGTGGCAAGCTGTCATGGTACTGCTTGCCAAAATTGTGTTGAATCGATGAGGTCACATTACGCTCCTATAGTCGTTAATGGCCTTAGACTAAGCGCAAGTGCTAGATCATGTATTGATCGAGATCAGCTTTATAAAATTGCCCTGCAGATGCGGTTGTCACAACGCCCTCCCCATAACCAAGCAACCCATTTTGCTAATCCTCTCCCAATGGCCAATCGGCCACACCACTAGAACAACTCATTTCACCGCAGCTCAAACCAAGTGACCCATTGAAAATTTAAGCGAGGTTTAAGTTTGGGTTAAGTAACCTACTCCTAAACCACAATTAGGCGCGTCACATCATGCCATTAAATAACTTGCACACCATTAACGTCTGGGATGTGTTGATCCGCATATTCCATTGGTCACACGTTGGTTTTTTTACTCTAGCCTATTTAACCGAGGGCGAAGATGAGTGGATGACCATTCACAGCTACGCGGGTTACAGCATCTTAATCTTATTAGTTTTTCGCCTGTTATGGGGATGCATCAAAAGACCCGCAAAGCAATCGACCCCATGGCACAGTCCATTACCATCGATCGCTTAACCGACAGTGCCAAAATAGAAAAATGGTTCACTCGTAACTTTAGTCGCTACGCCACAGCTAATATAAGATGCAAACTTCGGCATTCCCTTTATATAATTACTTTCAAACCAATCGATAGTGAACCCGCTGCTTTGTATATTTTCAATCATAGGCCTATTTAAATTACAGCCACCAAAGGCGTTACCCCATAAACGATTTAAACGATTTTGCCATTTTTTAATTGAGTCATCAGGAGCTTGACCATGCTCACAGAAAAGAATTTTACCATCGGGCTTTAATACTCTGTGTATTTGCTTCATTGCGGCACGCCAATCAGCAATAGTGCAAAGCGTGTACGTTAACACGACTGAGTCAACACAATGATCATCAAGCGGAATTTGTTCACCGGGGAGACTTAGCCACTCAACCTGAATAGGGGATTTAGCTAGATTTTTTAGCGCTTTTTTACGCATTCCAAGAGAAGGTTCAAGCCCCCATATCATGTTTACTTTCATAGGATTATATAAAGTCATGTTAACAGCAGACCCCATACCAACCTCTAACACATTGCCATAAGCTAAAGGAACGACTTTTTGCCTAAGTTCCATTATGACACTGGAAGAACAAGCGCAATTGATAATGTGTGGAAGAATATTGTTTTCATAAAAACTCAAAGGTAAAACCTCTCTATAATTTGAGATTTACATGTCGAACGTTCAATATAAACCGCGCGAGCTTCAGCGGCTATAGGGCGCGAATGTATATTATGGTTAGCGCGCAATGTAAACCTCATCGGCTATTTCCCCTCGGCTCAATATGTATCTATATGCCTATATTGCCCTTATTTCTTGAATCCAGCCTTAACCGTAACCAGTGTAGTGGCCTTCTGGTTCGGAATTATAACTCCCGCGCACTTTATTAACTGAGGGGATTGGTACCGTTTATTTAACACCGAGATCCGATCCAGTCGATCACAGTTCAAACCAATAGCAGATCTTGTCATTAAAAAATGATAGCTAACTTTAGCCTAATCCCGCTGTTTTTATTACGATGGGCATAAGAACTTACACAGCTTAAAGTAAACTACAATATGGCAAAACCGAATAAGAAAGGACCTTCCCGAACCGTCGACATCTTCTGCGCTAAGTGTAAAACCCAGCTGTTTAAGTATCGCAAGGGAGGTAAAGGCGCCTTAATCAAATGCTTCAAGGAGCGTATTGTCGAAAACAACACCAAAGTCCCCTGCACTTGCCCTGAATGCGGCCAGGTATTTGCCCGAGAGACTTTAGTCCGCGGCGCGCCAGCCTTTAAAATGGTGGGTGGAAAAGTCACGTTTAAATAATTCCTAGCATCATCAGTAACAATGACACTACTGCGGATCTATCCATGGCGAGTGTGGGTCTCAATGTGAATATGAGTAAAAACGGCCACCTTGTTGCAAAAGGCTCATCATCCCCGCGCCAGTGAGTATACTAACCCCCGATAATGGCAAACACTGCTTTCTGCCACCACAATCAAGCAAATAATCACCATCAGCCATTTTTTAGGGGGACATGAGTCGCATCAAAAGCAATGATAAAAGTGAAGCAATTGAATAGAAAACTAAGGCCAACAGCCTTCGAGGAGTAGACGATTGCCCTGACTCATCGACAGCGTCCATATATGACATGTTTATTACGGCTATTTTATTTATGGAGTGATTAATCAGTGATTAATTGACCGAGTAATAGAACGCGGAAAAGCCAAATGCTAACTCAATCAATAAATGAAACGTTAACGCAGGCCATAAACTGCGAGTCTTAATGGTTAAATAGGATAATAAAGGCGAGGCGATGATCATGCCGATGGCTTCGTAGATAGGTTTTTTTATGTGGAATAATACTTCGAAGATGCACACGATAATGGTCATTATAATCGCTGCCGCCATTGGATTAAGTTTGTAATGCTTGGTTAAACAATATTGGCCACCGCCCAATAAAAATCCTCGGTGGAGGACTTCCCAGCCTATGATGGTCGATGCGGTAAAAATGAGAAAACGCTGAAACTTACCCGCTTCTCTGAGATCCTCTAAAGAACGTCCATGGCGATAGTGAGAGAAATAATCTGCGGCAAAAAATTGTAGATAAATAAATAAACAAAGCAGAAGACCAAAAAAGACAGCCATAAGCAGCAGGTTTTCACGATTAATTGTAGGTTTAGAGAAATACAGTTGTTTTAACGGTATCGCCAGCAAAAAAACCAGAACAAAAGGAAAGACTAATCGGCTTAACACCCAATAACCTTTAAAGCCTCCCGACGCTAAAAAATTATTGCTGACATACACACCAACCACCTGTAACAGTAATATTACTATTAATAATATGCAGAACGGAGCCGCCATTTTGGCGCTAAGGATCTGGTCTTGGTGTGACATGTTTGTTATTTCCTTTTATGCTTTTTTAGAGCATTTTTTAGGGCTGCTTTAGCAATTGACGCCACAATATCTTATGTGGGCTCCCTTGAATGCCACCCATTCATCTAACGAATGGACGCCTAAGAATGCCACGACTTCTTAAAAATGCCACCCATTCTTCTGACGATAACGTTTTAAGTTGACGCGACTTCTTAAAAATGCCACCCATTCTTCTGACGATATTCGTCTAACGAATGGACGCCTAAGAATGCCACGACTTCTTAAAAATGCCACCCATTCTTCTGACGATAACGTTTTAAGTT